>QNEM01000028.1 GCA_003645215.1 Gammaproteobacteria bacterium | reverse complement strand
CGCCTTTCAAACTTCTTATTTGTCTTACGAACTGCGGATTCAGAATCAATCTTGAAATGTCTGGCCAGATTGACACAGGCAAACAAAAGATCCCCTATTTCATCCTCTATTTTCTCTGCATTGCGTGTTTCTGAATCTATTTCTTCTTCGACTTCCATTATTTCTTCCTTGATTTTATCCAGCACGGCCTGAGGATCATTCCAGTCAAAGCCTACTGTTGCTGCACGATCCTGTAGTTTTTGAGCACGTGACAATGATGGCATCGCCTGATTAATCCCGCCGAGTAATTTTTCTTGCTGCAATCCATCTTCCTGATCCGCTTTACCCTGTTTGTCCAGTCTTTCCTGGGCTTTGATCGCTTCCCAGGCAATAGATTGCGCCTTTGCATCAGTAATCTCAGTGTTTGCAAAGACGTGAGGATGACGACGTATCAATTTTTCATTAATTTTTTCAGTGACACCGTTAAAATCAAAAAATCCCTGCTCATCGGCAAGCTGTGCGTGATAGACAACCTGGAATAGCAGGTCACCCAGCTCTGAACAAAGCCCATCCATATCATCCCTGGTAATGGCATCGGCGACTTCATAGGCCTCCTCTATAGTGTAGGGTGCAATTGTTGAAAATTTTTGTTCGATATCCCATGGACAACCACCGTCTGGATCGCGTAAAGATTTCATGATGCCCAGTAACTGATTCATGTGTTCCATTCAGATCACCTGTTAGTTAACTCGTCTAATGACTTGATTTTATATCGTTTTTAGAATAAAACATGTAGAGATTTTTCTACTATTACAAATGACTTAAATATTTATCGTATAGAGATTCAAACGTATGTCACCACTTATATTAAGACTTGATACTGCGGGCCAACCTGTAAAGTGGGTCCCCTGGCAAGTGGCAATATGCCTCTATAGCCGTGACATGATTGCCTGGACTGCAGGCGAGAGTATATTTTCATTTAGAGGCGGAACAAACAGGGTTACCGGTGAACGTTCCCTGGTGACAGTAAATTCAATCGTTGCAATCAAGCGATCAGTCATAAAAAAGAAAGTTCGCCGTGACTTCCCTCCCCTGACTAATCGTGAGCTGTTCCTGAGAGATGCACATTTGTGTATGTATTGCGGCGGAGGTTTTCATGAATCCAACTTAACACGTGATCATGTATATCCACTTTCTAGAGGCGGTAAGGACAAATGGTCAAATGTTGTCACGGCATGTAGAAGCTGCAATTCCAGAAAAGGTAATCGCCAGCCGGAAGAAGCAAGAATGCCACTTCTGGCTGTTCCTTTTGTCCCAAACTGGGCGGAATACCTGGCACTGTCGAATCGTAAGATACTGGCAGATCAAATGGAATTTCTAAAATCTCAATTTAGCAACAGGCCCATGCCCTTCCACAAGAACTGAGCTACTGTAATCTTTAGCTAACAAACCTTGAATACACCACTTGGTGTATCGCATGTAAAAATATTTCCGAATGCCAGTCAAATTATCCGAATCCAGTCGACGCATGCAACAAGTGCAATCACCCATTATCCCTGCGATCGCAAAATTAATAGAACAAAACCCGGGGACGATTTCCCTCGGACAGGGAATTGTTTATTACGGACCTCCCAAAAGTTCAATGAACAGATTGAATGCACCTGGCTCAGCACTGGAGTTTAATAAATACGGCTCCAGTCAGGGCCTGGCCGAATTAATTATGCTTCTCGGCAACAAACTTGAATCAGAAAATAATATTGCTGTCGGCTCGACAAATAAGGTCATAGTTACTGCTGGCGCAAATATGGCATTTTTAAATATCCTGTTTGCCATCACTGACCCAGGTGATGAAATTATTCTTAATGCCCCGTATTACTTCAATCACGAGATGGCAGTTAATATGTTGAATTGCAGAGCTGTTGTGATACCTACAGATGCCCAATATCAATTACGAGCCGAGAAAATTCTCGCAGCCATCACTGATAAAACACGGGCGGTGGTCACTGTTTCACCAAATAATCCAACGGGGGCTATATATCCAGCGGAGACACTGCAAAAGATCAATCAGATCTGTGCTGATAAGGGTATTTATCATATCAGTGATGAAGCCTATGAATACTTCACCTATGATGAAGAAGAACATTTTTCTCCAGCATCAATTGATGGCGCTGAAAACCACACTATTTCACTGTTTTCACTTTCCAAGGCCTATGGCTTCGCGGCCTGGCGCGTTGGCTATATGGTCATTCCTGAACATTTGCGTGAAGCTGTCATTAAAGCTCAGGATACCAACCTGATTTGCCCGCCTCTGGCGTCTCAATATGCAGCAATGGGCGCTTTGGAAGCAGGTCTGGAATATTGCCTGGAAAAATTACCACTCATTCATGAGGTTCGGAATGAATTACTGGAAAGGCTCTCTTACCTGGGTGATTTTTGTCAATATGCGTCGGCCAGTGGTGCTTTATATCTATTTTTAAAGCTGGATACAGAGCTGAGTGACATGGACGTCACTGAATACTTGATAGAAAATCATCAGGTGGCTGTCATTCCTGGCCATACTTTTGGTATGAGTGATCAATGCTATATTCGTGTATCCTACGGTGCGCTTGATAAAAAATCTGCCACTGAGGGAATTCAACGGTTGATTTCAGGTCTCACAGCGATAATGAATAAATAAATTCAGGATTTTTCTATTAGCTCAGGTACCATTTTCCGTTATTACCAGATAACACTAACGAATAAAGAGGTTGTTTAATAATGAAGCATTTATGCAGTATTCTGTTCTTGCTCGCCCTGATACCAGTACAATCACAGGCGCAGGACAGTAATGGCCATTTCGCCATTTGGGGCATGGGGAATAAATCATGTCACAGCTACAACATCTCAAGAAATACAGATGAAGAGCAACGCTACAAAGACTATATCATGGGGTTTTTTACAGCCTTTAATATCCAGATGCCTGATACCTACAGAATCGCAGGTCATATGAACCTTGAAGAGATTCTTGTCTGGCTAGATGATTATTGTGAAGTAAAGCCAATCCTGGCATTCGAACAATCATTGGCTGATTTTATTGCTGATAATTACGACGATCGAATGAAAAAAGCACCATCAAAATTTCAGCGCTAAATACAATAAAAATTCTTTAATATCAGCATGTAATAAACGAGAACTAATTCTTGATAAAGCAATTGATAAACCTTAGAAAATAAGTCATTATCTACTTATGAGAGCTTTGGGAGTAACTCATATACTATAATGGTTTAACGGGAGACAAACTATGCAAGCAAAACTAACAAAAATCGTCGCACTCGCGTTCGTATTAACACTAGCGGGCGGTTGTGCCACAACAGACCAGCTTAAGGCCGTTCAGGCTTCTGCTGATGCTGCAATGGCAGCGGCTAAAGCAGCATCTGGTCAGGCCAGTAATGCGTTGACTGTAGCGTCTGAAGCAGCTCTTGCGGCTTCTCAAGCTCAGGCGGATGCAACAGCGGCTCTGGAATGCTGTAACGATAACGCACAAAGAATGGACCGTATGTTCGAAAAAGCAATGATGAAATAAATCATCGCTTTATAGAATATAAAAAACCCCGGTTTATCCGGGGTTTTTTATTGCCTGGTTTTTCTCCTGGAAATTCAGGCTAATTCTTTCAGCTGTTTTTTTATTACTCAGGTTCTTTTGTAATCCCTGTGTCATCAATAGCAGTGTCCAGCTTTAAAGATAAGGACTCACCTTCTTCAGCCTGGCCTATAATTTCCCGTCCATTAGTTCCATTCTCTTTTGCTACAGATATTCCAATAGCAACGGGTATACCCCTGGCCTCAGTAGAAACTATTTTTGCCATTCCCCAGTCAATAATGTATTCATCTTCATCGGTAGAGGCCACGATCATTTCAACCACCTGTGTGAAATTCACGTTCCCATAATCGACGGACCTGTTAATAGGCTTACCATATGCATCAATTGACTCGACGACATCTCCATTTTCATCTCTGGTAGCGGTAGTTAATGGTGGGTGTGCCTCAAGATACAACACACCATCTGCACCGCCAATTTTATAGGGATTGTTAATAATATTTACTTTAGTTCCCACTTTTACTTTATAAAATAGCTCTGCAATATCCTCAGGATACAACCTGATGCATCCGTGGCTAACCCGCATACCAATGCCCCAGGGCTTGTTGGTTCCATGAATTAAATAAGCCGGCAAACCGAGTCTCAGTGCATAATCGCCCAAAGGATTATCAGGCCCCGCCTTAACTACCTTTGGTAATGGATCTCCAGCCTCTTCATGTTCTTTAAGTATGGATTTTGGAGGTCGCCAGTCAGGATGCTTTTTCTTGCCCACAATACGTGTTTTTTTATAGGGGGTAGCCCATCCCTCTCTGCCTACTCCCAATGGATAGGTGAACACTTCAACAGGCTCGCCTTTTTTATGTGGAGGGAAATAATACAGTCGCATTTCAGGAATATTTAAAACCAGACCATTCCTGGGCACATTAGGCAATATGAATCTGGAAGGTAGCTGCACGACATCACCATCTTCTGGCATCCATGTATCTATTTCCGGATTCAGTAATTTCAGATCCTGATAGCCAAAACCATATTCTCTGGCGATATCAAGTAGCGTGTGCTCTCTACCCACAACAGCTGAATCCAGCTCACCAATGATGGAATCTGTACTGTCATTCAACTTATAGCTTGCTGCGTGCACGTGCGTCACTAAAAGGCTAAAAGCCAAAATAGTAAAAATCGGAAATCGGAAATTTATCTTTCTCACATCTAAAACCTGTCTCTAATAACCATACGATTTAAAAACACTCATAAAATTCAATTATTTCAGACATAAAATGCCTGTTTGCTGTATATCTATGCAGCGGCCACAGCTCCACCTTCACCAATACGAAGCAGACTCGGCAATAGTATCAGTGTAAAAACCGTGCTTATCATCATGCCGCCAACAATAACGCCGGCTAATCCCCGGTATAATTCAGCACCGGCCCCCGGCACCAGCAACAGTGGCAACATTCCAAAAATACTCGTCAGCGTGCTCATCAGAATCGGACGTAATCTTATATTTACTGCCTGTTCAACAGCATCCCTCCTGGACAAACCCTCTCGTTCACCTGAGCGCGCCTGATGCACAAGTAAAATTGCATTATTAACAACCAGGCCAAGAAGAATAATAAATCCTATCATTGTCAACAGGTCCATTGCCTGAAACAACGGCACATTAAAGAATTTCTGGGGGATTACATTCATCAGTTTTAGGGCAATAATTCCGCCTACTGTAGCCAATGGAATAGAGAATATCACCAATAAACTGTCCTTGAACGACTTAAACAGTGCACTAATCAACAAATACAGTATAAATATTGCCAATATAAAGCTTCCACTCATATTGCTGATAGCAGATGCGAGCTTGTCTGCAGTCCCCGTATAATTAATTTCTCCATCAATCGGCATGACTGCTCGAACATCAGGTTCTATTTCTGTACGTAGAATATCCAGCGTTTCTTCAAGAGACAGGTTCTCAGGAGGCGTGATCTGTAATGTGACAGTACGCCGTCGATTCATACGACGGATCTCTTCTGGTCCTGATGTCCTTTGAACAGTGACTAGTTCGCTTAAAGGTAGAATTCCTGCTCGCGGTGTGGCCAACGGGATTGCTTCGAGTTCTTCAGGTGAGTTCCATGGTTGAGAACGGACAATAATATCCAGTGTTTCTTCACCATTAAAATAATCACCTAGATACAAACCATCCCCGAGTGCACGGATGATCCCTGCCATCTGATCCCTGTTCCAGCCTGCCTCAGAAATCCGTCTATCATCGGGGATGAGTCGTAATTCAGGTTGTGCCAACTCAAGCCCTGGCAATGGTCTGACGCTTGCCCCGGGAATTTTCTCATGTACTAAAGCAAACCCCTTCACTGCGGCACTCATAATCTCGGCAATATTTTGACCATGTAGATCCATATCAATACTTCTTGAATCACTAAAACCACTAAACAATGAGGCGCGTTTGGCAAAGGCTATGGTATCTGGGAAACCCTGAATAACCTCATTAAGCACTGGGATTAATGCTCCGGTATCATCCGGGTTGACTGCTCTTACACCCATAAAGACACCCCGTGAAAAGGCAACAAAGAAATAATGTTTTATCTGTGGTTGTTCCTCTCCCGTTAAATAAGGCGAGATACGCTGGGCAATAACATCACCCATTTCACTTTCTATCTGTCCAATATTGGCTCCTGGTGGAGGTAATATATAGGCAAAAACGAGATTACGGTTTCCTTCTGGTAAATAGTCTGCCTTGGGTAGTAGAACCCACGCCAGGTACAATGGCACGGTAATAAGAATAATAATCCAGAATGACCGTCTGGCGGCACCATTACTGAGAGACATCACCAGACTACTCGCTTTCTGCCACCAGTAATAATGCGGATCAATCACTTTTTGCCTGCCAATATAATGCTGCGCGAAGCTGGGAACCACGGTGATTGCAACAATCAGGGAAATACAGATCGCTGAAGTGATGGTGATGGCTAAATCTGCAAATAGCTGTCCCGCTTCATCTTCAATAAAAACAATCGGCAGAAATATTGCTACCGTGGTAATGGTTGAGGCCAATAAAGCCCCCCAGACCTGAGTAGCACCAAGTAGCGAAGCAACGTTGACATCCTTGCCCTGCTCTCGCAAGCGCACGATATTTTCCAGTACGATGATAGATGCATCCAGCACCATACCAACTGAAAATGCCAGGCCGGCCAGGGAGATTACATTCAGTGTTCTTCCCGTGATCTCCAGTACTATAAAACTTGTTAGTAGACATACAGGAATTGATAAGGCGACGATTAAAGTGGTTCGTAGACGTCTTAAAAACCACCAGAGAACGGCGATGGCCAGGGCAATACCCAGTGCCAGATTACGGGCCAACATTTCTATCGAATTATCAATATACGTCGTTTCATCATAAACCTGTTCAATGGTGAGATTAGCCCTGGCTAATGGGCCCTTTGCCAGTTTATTCACTGCCTCCTGCAAACCATCCATCACCTGCAAAACATTCACACCCGTTTCTCTATGTGCATTGATAGCAATAGATGTGTCACCATTGTTAATTACAAAACTGTCTCTATCTACCAAACGTTCTTCAACGACAGCAACATCCCGTAAATAAACCGGAAAGCCATCTCGCCAATCAACAATTAACCCATTTATATCTTCTACACGATATTTCCCTGCGTACCTGAGGCTGTATTCGCGCTTGCCAATATCGACGAAACCACCAGATATATCTGTGCCACCGCTAATGATTGTAGATGCAACAGGGATTTGAATGCCGAGACTGGCAGTTTTGAATGGATCAAAAGTGATCCTGATTTCACGTTCTCTGCCACCAAAAACCTCGGAACGTGCAACACCCGGAAGTTGTTCAAAACGAGTCTGCACAACTTCTTCAACATAGTCTTTATAACTGGATATATCTGCATCGTTACCGGCTGCTGGCTTGATAATAAACCAGGCAATTGCACGTGCATTGCCACCAACAGTACTGATTGTAGGTTCATCAACATCATCAGGATAACTGGGAACCTGATTGAGACGATTAATCACCTCAACTAATGCCCGGCGCAGATCCATTTCAACGGAGAACGTAATGGTTATTTCCCCCCTGCCCTCCTGGGCCTTTGACAATAGCCTGGTCATGCCCGGTAATCCACGCAGAACATCTTCCTGGGGTTCTATGATTTCTGTTTCGACTTCATTGGGTGCTGCCGCGCGCCAGTTTGTCTTGATGGTTATTTCAGGAATCTGAATTTCAGGAGTTAACTGGATGGGCAGGCGATAGAGACTGATCGAACCAAACAGTGTCACCAACAACAGGGCAACAATAACAGCTACATGATTTTCCAGGCTTAACTTGGTTAAATTCACGTATTACTGACCATTTTGAATATTGACTTGTTGCTGTGGGAGCAATCTTTCATTGCCCCTGATCACAACTTTATCTCCTTCATTGATCCCACCCGTGACTTCAATCAGGTCTTCGCTTGCTATGCCTGTCTCCACAAAGACGACATCCGCCGTGTTGTCTTCAAGTATGCGAAAAATTTTAAGAGTATTTTCCCTGATAACCAGGGCATCTCGTGGAACTACCAGGGCATTTTGTGATTTTGCTGTGGGGACTTTGATGCGTACGGCATGTCCTGCCATCCATCCTGCTTCCTGAAAATCAAGACGGATCTCATACAGTCTTGAGACAGCATCACCAACGGGCACCAACGTCTTGACTGTTGCCATTGTATGATTCTTGCCATCTGTTACTTCAAGAGAGTCTCCCTGTTTGATAAATGCAGCACTTTGCAGTTGAATTCTTCCCTGGATTTCTTTTACTTCAGTATTCACCAGGCGAACCAGTTCATCACCTGTTTTTGCCCATTCGCCCTCTTCCTTAAAACGCTCCGCAACGACACCGGTAAATGGTGCCAGGATGGTTGTTCTTTTTAGTATATCTCTTGCCTGGGCCAGACGGCTTTGCTTCATGGTTAATTCGCCTCGCATTTTATCGCGATCTGAAATCACCTCATCCAACCTGTTTTTTGCGGCATTATTCTGTTTTGCTAATTTATCCAGTCTTTCAACTTCACGTTTGAAGAAATTAAGTTTTGCCTCGATTGGTATTATTTCTGCCTTTGCTTCCTCCAGTCGCATACGAATTGTTGTGTCATCAATGCTGGCGACTAGCCCTCCCTTTTCTATCAAATCGCCTACTTCAAGCAACGATTCAATCCGACCTTCGACTTCAGAAGAGAGTCTGGAATCATGACGGCTGATAATTGTTCCTGCAATCCAGATACTTGGTGATAATTCAACATATTTCGCCTCAGCAATCTGCACCTGTGCAGGCATTCTACCGCCTGCAGATACTGCCAGACTCATTCCTGATAATGAGATAAACACTAAATAAATAAAGCCTCGCATTATTTGTGACGACCGGTTCATAACGATACTGTATCCTAATGATTCAAGAATATCCGATAAGATGTTCTATTATCTCGAAAAATTGCTTAATGTAAAAGCCATGAAATCACAAGTAATACCTGCACTTTTAGTTTCATTATGCATAGTCACTTTCATGTTCTCGCAAGAAAGTGCCGCTGAATCTATTGCCAGAATTAAATACCCGACAATATCCATCAAGGACGATGTTGGAGATGAATTGATTCATGTGCAAGCCGTTGCAGAACTTTCCAATATCACGATTAATGGATCGAAAGCATCAGAGCTATCTGATCTGGCCTGGGATAATGATGAACAAATACTCTATGCCTTGTCAGACAACGGCCACTTATTAAGTTTCAAAGCTGTTTTTAATGATAACAAGTTTGTTGAGTTATTGATGGTCAACGGAATTTCATTACATGATGGCAAAAACAAAAAACTAAGGTGGAAAAATTCAGATAGTGAAGGCCTGGCCTTGATAAATTCCAGTAATAATATTCAGGGCGATACGCAATTTGTAGTCAGCTTTGAACGTCTGGCCAGGGTGATTCAATACAATCAGCAAGGTTTTATTGAAAAACAGCTGGAGATTCCTGAAAAGCTCAAAAATAATTCCAATTACAGAAGTAAAAACAAATCTCTTGAATCAATTTTATTCCATGATCAACTTGGACTAATCATTGGTACTGAGTATTCATTGAAAGGAAAAGATAAAGCACAGTTAGGTTTTTATACACTGGATGGTAAATTCTGGAGTTTTCCTGCCTATTTTCACGATGGTGCGCTAACAGGGCTTTCATCTGCAAACGATAATGATCTGCTGGCATTAGAACGAGTCTATGGAGGATTCTTTTCCGGATTCAAGGTCGCATTACATCATCTTCGCATCACCGAAGATCATATTGAAACTAAAGTGATTGCACTGTTTCTACCTGAAGAGGGTTTTTTCAATGATAACTTTGAAGGTATCGAAAGGCATAAAGACGATTATTATTTTATGATCAGTGATGATAATAATCATTTTATAAAACGCACGTTGTTAATTTATTTTAAATATCCCCGTTAGTACACCCAATTACCTTCAAGATAACACTCCCTTCTTATTGTCATAATCGACAGAGCGCAGCGATGGAGAGATCTAAACTTGATGCTGTGCCTGTTTAAACACCATTTATTTCTCGAGCAACCTCGGCATTAGTTCAACCAGGTTACAGGGGCTGGTGCGATAATCTAACTGAGTACTGATTAAGTCATCCCAGGCAGTGGCGCAGGCACCTGATGATCCGGGGATACAAAATATATACTTGCCATTCGCTACGCCTGCAATGGCACGGGACTGCATCGTTGATGTGCCTATTTGTTGATAGGAAATGGCACGAAATGTTTCACCAAAACCTTCAATGAGCTTGTCTAACAGAACATTGACAGCCTCTGGCGTACCGTCGCGTCCAGTCACCCCGGTACCTCCGGTGGTTAATATCACCTGCACATCATCGTCAATACACCAGTTTGAAATAGCCGCCCTGATCTGAAATTTATCATCAGCAACGATCTTTTTGTCTGCCAGACGATGACCGGTGCTTTCCAGTCTCTTGACCAGCAATTGTCCGGATTTGTCATCGGCTTCAGTCCGCGTATCAGAAACAGTCAGGACTGCAATACCAAGCGGTGTGAATTCTCTTGTATTATCTATGGACATCTAAAATTCTCTATAAGATATAATGCCAGTGAGTTATATATATACCTGTGAATTATACATAATTAAAATTAAACATATTTAAAATCAACAATACTTATGATTAATTGGGTCGATGCCTAAAAATAATGAAAAATCTGACATTGTAATTCGCCTCGACAAATGGCTATGGTGCGCTCGCTTCTACAAAACAAGAAATATTGCTGCCAATGCCCTGAAGACAGGCAAAGTAACCTCCAATGGAGACCGCGCCAAACCATCAAAGACGGTGAAGCCAGGAGATAGCCTGAATATTCGTAAGGGGCCTTATCATTATTCTATCACCGTGCTTGATCTGGCCAAATCAAGAAGGTCTGCCGCTGGCGCCGCACTGCTCTTTGAAGAATCTCCAGAAAGCATCTCGGAAAGAGAAACAGTAGCGGCACGACTAAAGGCAGAAGCGGCCTTGATGCCAACAACAAAAGGCCGTCCCAGCAAAAAAGACAGACGTTCAATTATTAAATTTAAAAATCTCTAGTATTTGATTGGAATAAAACCACCATCACGTTCAATTCGCAATGATGCATAAGCCAGTGTCAGTCCTCGCGCAACAAAAAACACGATGAATGCCAACCACAGACCGTGATTTCCATACCCCTGAAATACATACCACGCAGGAAGAAAGATCAGGAAAGTCGAAATCAACATACTATTACGCATTTCTTTCGCACGCGTCGCACCGATAAAAATACCATCTAGCAAAAAACACCAGACGGCAACAATGGGCGACAAGATCATCCATGGTAAATATTGATATGCTTCGGCTCTTATCGATAAAATATCCGTCAAAATATTAATCATAGATTTACCCACAAGCGCGAAGATCAGCGCAAAACTAATGGCTACGACAAATGACCAGAATGTCGCGGTCTTTACACTATCAACAAAGACCTTTCTATTTTTTGCACCAACCGCTTTACCAACCAGGGCTTCAGTTGCATTTGCAAAACCATCCAGACCCAGGGCCATCAATGCCTGAAAATTTAACAGGATGGCATTGGCGGCGAGAATTACGTCACCCTGTTTGGCGCCTTGCCGTGTGAAAAACGCAAAGACAAAGATAAGACAAATCGTTCGAATAAAAATATCCTGATTCAATGCCAGTATTTCTTTCAGACGTTGCATGTGGAGGATATCAGCTATCAACCATTCCCCCGGATTAATACGTAATTCCCTTGCTACCAGGAAAATCGCCACAAACACTCCTATGTATAGAGAAATGACTGATGCCAATGCCACACCACGCACGTCCATATCGAGACCAAAAACAAATACAAAATCCAGAACAACATTGATAATGTTAACGGTGACAGCAACTATCAATGTTGCCTTCGCATTTTGCATACCCAGGAACCAGCCGGTCATGACCAGTAAAGACAGAACTGCAGGAGCGCCCCATATGCTCCACTCAAAATATGTTCTTGCGTAGAAAGTTACCTCCTCACTACCCTCCAGAAGCCATAAGGCCAGATCTGCAATATGTTTTTGAAATATTAAAACAATCATTGCAATCAAGAATGCTGTGATTAACGACTGTGCAAGGATAGTCCTGCAAGCAGTATTGTCGTCCTGGTTATTTGCCTTGTTATTAGCCTGGCCATGAATCTGGGCTGTCAGTCCTGTCGTACTCATACGCAAAAAGCCCATGCCCCAGTAAATAAAATCAAAAATGATCGCGCCGATGGCAATACCACCCAGATAATACGGCTGCCCCAGATGTCCAACAACGGCTGTATCAACCAGGCCCAGTAGAGCGATCGAAATATTTGACACGATCATGGGCCCGGCCAAACGCCACATAGTGGAATGATTCATTATTTGATGATCGTGGAATTAAAAGATGTCTGGATAAAAGAAATTAAGCAATGGGTTTGCCCCATTCGCCATCAAAGAACTGTTCAGCAAGTGGGTTTCTCTTACGTGCTGAAGATTCTCGCTCCATCATTTCTCCGCTTATTTTGTCTTCTGCAAGTTGATAACCCACAGTCAACATTGCCATGGAGGTATATTGTTCTGGTATTGAAAAGATTTCAGCTGCTTTTT
>QNEM01000027.1 GCA_003645215.1 Gammaproteobacteria bacterium | reverse complement strand
CTACCAAAAGCGGATCGAGATTACGACTACACGCGAACACACTGCATAGAAGAGGATTAATAGTATGCCATGGTCTAGAGAAGAAATAGCACAACGTGCAGCCCAGGAATTAGAGGATGGGTTCTACGTAAACCTGGGGATTGGTATTCCGACCCTGGTCGCCAACTACATCCCAGAAGATGTTCACGTAACTCTGGAAAGTGAAAACGGGATGCTGGGCATGGGCCCGTTTCCGTACCCTGATGAAGTAGATTCTGATTTAATTAATGCGGGTAAGCAGACTATCTCTGAACTACCTCAATCCAGTTATTTTTCCAGTGCCGATAGTTTTGCCATGATCCGGGGTGGACATATTGACCTGGCGATTCTAGGGGCCATGCAAGTGTCGCAGAATGGCGATCTGGCCAACTGGATGATACCTGGAAAAATGATCAAGGGCATGGGTGGGGCGATGGATCTGGTGGCAGGTGTGAATAAGGTCGTGGTCATCATGGACCATACGGCCAAGGATGATAGTCCAAAATTTCTTAATGCATGCAATTTGCCATTGACAGGATCCGGAGTTGCTGATCTGTTGATAACCAATCTGGGGGTGTTCGACTTTCAGGATCAGCGACCAATATTGATTGAATTGGCACCTGAAGTGAGCCTGGAAGAGATCACTGAAAAGACCCAGGCTGAATTTACCGTATGTCCGAAGCTTGGCAGGCATTTACATACTCAATAGGGAATATATCTTTGCTCTATTCAGGCGACAGTCTCCCTATGAACATTACGACTGTAATATTGTTCCCAACCCATATCGCTGGGGCATGAATATCACAAGATACTAATATCATGAAATTAAAAACAATTCTGACGGTCACCTTGATACTGTTTGTTTCTATGACAAGAATTGGCTGGTGTGGTGCTGGTGAGGGCGACACTCCTGATGCAGTAATGCTTGAGTATTTTAAAGCTGCCCAGGCAAATGATTTTTCAGCTACTTATGATTTAATCTCAGACAAGATGAAGGATGGCCGTACTCGTGAGCAGTACATTGATGACTGGAACAATGTTATGAAAATGGCACAAGTCGAGATTGTTAGATTTGGTGTTACTTCTCATGAGATTAATGGCGACGATGCGATCGTGAATGCATGGATTGAGGCCACTGACATTTTTAATGTTCTTGGTATTTTCGAGAAAGAGATTGATCACTTTGTCCTTGTCGATGGTGTCTGGAAACTGGACATAACAGAAGTATTGATGGAGGAAGTAACCGAAGTTCCAACAGAATAATCTTTATTACACTCAGATTTAGAATTGCTACAGAATAATACTGACCCAGATACACCTTGCCTTGGTGTCCAGGCCGGAAATGTAGAAAAAAGGATTTGAATCTGAAATTTCGAGGAGAAGATAATGAAATTTTATGATTGTCATGTTGCCCCTAATCCACGTCGCGCACGTATGTTTTTAGCTGAGAAAGGGATCGAGTTAGAAAAGATTGAAATTGATATTCTTGGCGGTGAAAATCTGGGAGATGACTTCCTGGCAATTAACCCGCGTGGCCTGTTACCAGTACTTGAGCTTGATGATGGCACGCGTATAGATGAAGTAATGGCGATCTGCCGGTATTTTGAAGAACTCCAGCCAGAACCAGCAATGTTTGGACGCGATTTAAGAGAAAAAGCAATTATTACAAGTCGTCAACGGAAGATGGAATTCGATGGCATGATCTCGTCTTCCGAAGTTTTTCGTAACCAAAATGAGCAGTTTTGCAAACGCAGCATTCCTGGCGGTGGTAAGGATGATATTCCTGCTATCCCGGCCCTGATTGACCGGGGACAACAAACGCTGGATCGTTTTTTCTGGTGGCTTGAAAGCTATCTTGAAGAAGGGCCTTATCTCGCTGGCGAATATTTCACTATGGTTGATATCACAGCAATATGCGCTGTGGATTTTGCAGCCTGGTCTGATATCCATATCCCGGAAGCGAATATACGTACAAAATCATGGTATGAAATCATCTCTGCCCGGCCTAGCGCAGAAGCATGAATTGTGTTGTTTTATGAAAAATGTGCGAGTTAAATAATATCTGTGAAACCTGCTTGATTTAGCTATTGAATCAAGTCAGCTTTAATAAATAATTATATTATCTGTTTCTCAAAACAGATTTTCAAAATCCAGGGGGGTTGCCGTGGTTCAATCATTGGCTAATTTCTTTACCCGCATTATGCAACGTTGGTTACCGGACGCATTTTTGTTTGCCATCATTCTCACGTTTATAGTGCTATTCGGGGGTGTTTTTGCAGCAGACAAATCGGTCAATCAGATGATTGATTTCTGGGGTGATGGGGTATGGAATCTTTTAACATTTTCGATGCAGGCACTGCTCACGCTGGTAACAGGGCATGTGTTGGCACAAACACCTCTTGTCAACCGTGGCCTGCGATCAATTGCTAGCCTGGCGAAGACACCAGGTCAGGCCATAGTCTTGATGACGGTAATAGCGTTAATCTGTGGTTGGATTAACTGGGGCTTTGGTTTGATTGCCAGTGGACTCTTTGCCAGGGAAATAGCGCAACGAGTCAAGGGCGTACATTACCCCTTGTTGGTTGCAGCAGCGTATTCCGGGATGTTGATCTGGCACGCGGGACTTTCTGGCACCATTCCATTGAAGATTGCGGTTGCTGATGGAGACATTCTAGGCGAATTGCTGGGGGGGCAGTCAATTCCAGTAAGTGAAACTATCTTTAGTGGGCCTGTGCTCATGATAAGCGGCTTGTTGATACTGACTGTCCCAATAGTTTACCGATTGATGATGCCTGCTGCTGATCAAGTGACCGAAATTCCTGACGCTCTTAGAACGACGGTTGTAGCCAGCCATCCTGTATTTGCTGAGATGAGTCCGGCTGAAAGACTTGAAAATAGTATGTTGGTGTCGCTTTTGTTGAGTGCTATGGGTCTTTACTATCTGCTGGGTTACTTCATGGATGGCGGTAAACTTGGTCTCAATAGTCTGAATATGATTTTCCTGATGCTCGGTCTTTTGTTACAAAAAACACCAGCTAATTATTTACGCGCTTTAAATCATGCGATTGGTAGTACGTCGGGAATTGTCCTGCAGTTTCCTCTGTATGCCGGGATTATGGGGATGATGGTGCAGTCAGGATTGGCGGTTTCGATTAGTGAATGGTTTGTTGGCATATCGACAGCTGAGACATTTACATTATTTACATTTCTTAGTGCCGGGGTGGTTAATTTTTTTGTGCCCTCAGGAGGTGGTCAATGGGCGATCCAGGCCCCCATTGTGATTCCCGCGGCCGAAGCACTGGGAGTACCCTTGAACCAGGCCGCAATGGCTGTGGCCTTTGGAGATGCCTGGACCAACATGGTACAGCCATTTTGGGCACTGCCATTATTGGGAATCGCAGGTCTGGGAATCAAGGATATTATGGGTTATTGCACAGTCGCCTTGTTATGGTCTGGACTCGTTATGGGTCTGGGCATGCTGTTTTTATTCTGAATAATCATCAATATTGTCGACAATTAACACATAATATATTAGAATAAGCGTATAAACTCTCTTATTCTAGATATATTGTCAACAATATGAGCTTAAGAACCAGTGTCAGAAATACTTGAAAATAAACCAGCAGTTTTCTCGACAATAGCAGATACAGTTTGTAGTAAATTACAAAATGCGATTGTAGAAGGAATAATACCTGCTGGTTCTAAAATCAGTGAACCAGCTTTGGCAATTGAATTTGGTATCAGTCGCGGACCATTACGAGAGGCTTTAAGTCGACTGGAAGCCTGTAACCTGATTGAACGCACACCAAATGTGGGCGCCCGGGTTGTATCACTAACACCTCAACACCTTGTGGAGATTTACCTGATCCGTGAATCACTGGAAGGTTTAGCTGCACGCATGGCGGCAGAGAACATGAGTGATAAGGAAATCAACGAACTCGATGAACTACTTGAAAAACATCAACAACAAATCAAACAAGATCAAAGCTACTACCAGAAAGAAGGTGATATGGATTTTCATTTTCAGATAGTTAAAGGCAGCAAAAATTCACACTTGATTGATATGTTTTCTAACGATCTTTACCACTTGATTCGTCTTTATCGATATCAATTCGGCATGGTCAGTAATCGTGTGCAGCGAGCCTTTATCGAACATGGACATATTGTCGATGCCATACGCCAACGCGATGGTGAGTTGGCGCAATTTTTAATGTCTCGACATATCAGCAGCTCGCGTAAAAATGTCGAGAAGATGCTTGATGAACATCTGACCATAACAGATTAATAAAACGGGAAATCACTTAATGAGTAATAAATTGGTATCACCAGGAACGCGTTTTCGGCTTGCTGTTGAAGAAGAAAAGCCATTACAGGTTGTCGGCGCTATTAATGCCTATCACGCACGTTTAGCTGACGCTACTGGTTTTCGTTCCCTGTATATTTCCGGTGGCGGTGTAGCAGCAGGATCCTGTGGTATACCTGACCTGGGTATTACCACTTTAGAAGATGTCTTGATTGATCTGCGTCGAATTACAGATGTGACTGATTTACCGGTATTAGTAGATATTGATACGGGCTGGGGCGGTGCTTTTAATATTGCGCGGACTATTCGTTCGATGATCAAGGCCGGTGCCGCAGCAGTGCACATTGAAGATCAGGTACAACAAAAACGCTGTGGTCATCGCCCGAATAAAGCCATTGTTTCACAAGTCGAGATGGTAGATCGTATTAAAGCCGCTGTTGATGCGAAGACAGATCCTGAGTTCGTTATTATGGCGAGAACCGATGCACTGGCTATAGAAGGGCTGGATGCAGCAATTGATCGCGCCTGTGCCTGTGTTGAGGCTGGTGCCGATATGATTTTTCCTGAAGCCATGACAGAACTGGCAATGTATCAAAAATTTGTTGACGCAGTCGGTGTGCCGGTGCTTGCCAATATTACTGAATTTGGATCGACGCCTTTATTTACAACAGAAGAGCTGGCTTCGGTTGGTGTTAGCCTGGCACTTTACCCTTTGTCAGCTTTTCGTGCCATGAATGCTGCTGCACTAAAGGTTTATTCAACCTTGCGAGAAGAGGGCACTCAGAAAAATGTAGTTGATCTGATGCAAAGTCGGGCAGAACTCTATGATTATCTGGCTTATCACGATTATGAACAAAAACTAGACAAATTATTTTCAGGAGACAAACCATGACCAAGAAAAAAATACATAAACCGAAACCTAAAAAATCCGTCGCATTAAGTCGCACAGAAGCAGGTAATACAGCGCTATGTACTGTTGGTTTAACGGGTAACGATCTACATTACCGGGGCTACGATATCCTGGATATTGCTGATACTTGTGAGTTTGAAGAAATTGCCTATCTATTGGTGCATGGCAAGTTACCAACAACAGCAGAATTGAACGCGTATAAAAACAAATTGCAGTCTTTACGTGGATTGCCAATGGCAGTGAAGAATTCCTTAGAGCAGTTATCACCCTCTGCTCATCCCATGGATGTGTTGCGAACCGGGTGTTCAGTATTAGGCGCTGTGATGCCGGAAAAAGAAGACCATAATTCAGCTGGTGCAAGAGATATCGCGGATAAATTGATGGCGTGTTTTGGTTCTATGTTGCTCTATTGGTATCACTATGCAATTAATGGCAAGCGTATCGAAGTTGAAACAGATGATGATTCTATAGGTGGACATTTCTTACATTTACTTCACGGCAAGAAGCCCTCGGCTGCATGGGTTCGTGCCATGCATACGTCATTAAACCTGTATGCGGAACATGAATATAACGCCTCGACATTTGCTGGTCGCGTTATTGCAGGCACAGGATCAGATATGTTCTCAAGTATTACCGGAGCTATTGGTGCCTTGCGAGGACCTAAACATGGTGGTGCGAATGAAGTTGCTTTTGAGATACAGCAACGTTATGCCAATCCGGACGAAGCCGAAGCAGATATCAAAGAACGCATGGCACGCAAGGAGATTGTCATCGGTTTTGGCCATCCTGTTTATACTATTAGTGACCCACGCAATAAGATGATAAGAGATCTTGCCAAAAAGTTGGGAACTCAAGCTAAAAACCTGAAGATGTACAAGGTTGCTGAACGACTTGAAAAGGTGATGTGGGCTGAAAAGAAAATGTTTCCTAATCTTGACTGGTATTCAGCTGTGTCGTATTCATTAATGAATGTTCCCACAGCAATGTTTACACCATTATTTGTTATTTCGCGTACCTCTGGTTGGGCTGCACATGTTATGGAACAACGAGAAGACGGAAAAATAATTCGACCCAGTGCTAATTATGTTGGTCCGGACAACCAAAAATTTGTACCGATCAGTAAACGCAAATAAGCTGTTGTTGAGATATTAAGGCCATAAATCATGAACACAAATTACCGCAAACACCTGCCTGATTCTGATCTGGATTATTTTGATACACGCGAAGCGGTTGAGGCGATCAAGCCCGGTAGCTATGCCGGTTTACCTTATACATCCCGTGTATTAGCAGAACAACTTGTACGTCGTTGTGATCCGGCTACGCTGACAGACTCCCTGAATCAGATTATCGAGAGTAAGCGCGATCTTGACTTCCCATGGTATCCAGCGCGTGTGGTTTGCCATGATATCCTGGGTCAGACTGCTCTGGTCGATCTGGCGGGTTTGCGTGATGCGATTGCAGATCAGGGTGGTGATCCAGCCAAGGTTAACCCTGTGGTACCCACTCAATTGATCGTTGATCACTCGTTGGCCGTTGAATACGGTGGTTTTGATCCAGATGCGTTTGCAAAGAATCGTGTTATCGAGGATCGCCGTAACGAAGACCGTTTCCACTTTATCGAGTGGACCAAGACTGCGTTTGAAAACGTCGATGTAATACCTGCCGGGAATGGCATTATGCACCAGATCAACCTGGAAAAGATGTCACCGGTGATTCAGGTACGCCCAGACAAAAATGGAAAGCGTGTAGCTTATCCCGACACCTGTGTCGGTACCGACAGTCACACTCCTCATATTGATGCCTTAGGTGTAATCGCCATCGGAGTCGGTGGTCTTGAAGCCGAAACCGTCATGCTGGGCCGACCCTCCATGATGCGTCTGCCTGACATTATCGGTGTCAAACTGACCGGTAAGCGTCAGCCGGGTATAACGGCTACTGATCTGGTGCTGGCAATAACTGAATTTCTGCGTAACGAGAAAGTTGTTTCTGCCTACCTTGAATTCTTTGGTGATGGTGTCGCCGGATTAACTATCGGTGATCGTGCCACAATATCAAATATGACACCGGAATATGGTGCCTCAGCTGGCTTGTTCTACATCGACGAGCAGACTATCGATTATCTAAAACTGACTGGCCGTGAACCAGAACAAGTCGCACTGGTAGAAAACTACGCTAAAGTAACAGGCCTGTGGGCTGATGATCTTAAACAGGCTGAATATGAGCGTGTACTGACATTTGATCTGTCAACGGTATGCCGCAATATGGCGGGACCATCAAATCCACATCGACGTTTGCCGACTTCGGATCTGGAAGCACGCGGTATTGCGGTTGGACTGGACAAGGCAAAGGCGGAAGAGGCAGAAGGAAAAATGCCAGATGGTGCGGTGATCATCGCGGCCATCACCTCCTGCACCAATACCAGTAACCCACGCAATATGGTTGCCGCTGGTCTGATAGCACGTAAGGCCAATGAACTGGGTCTAGTGCGTAAGCCCTGGGTTAAATCTTCTTTTGCACCGGGTTCCAAGGTCGTCAAGCTGTACCTGGAAGAATCTGGTCTGCTGCCCGAAATGGAAAAGCTTGGCTTTGGTATCGTCGCCTACGCCTGTACCACATGTAACGGCATGAGTGGTGCGCTGGATCCAAAAATCCAGCAAGAAGTCATCGACCGTGACCTGTATACCACTGCCGTACTCTCTGGTAACCGGAACTTCGATGGTCGTATCCATCCTTATGCCAAGCAGGCCTTCCTGGCTTCACCACCGCTGGTGGTTGCCTACGCTATTGCCGGTACCATACGTTTCGATATCGAGAAGGATGTATTGGGCACAGACAAGGATGGTAATCCGGTAACGCTGAAAGATATCTGGCCCAGCGATGAAGAGATAGATGCGATCGTCAAAGAAAGTGTTAAGCCTGAACAGTTTAATCAGGTCTATACCCCCATGTTCGAACTGGGCAAGGCGAAAGAAGCCGAAAGTCCATTGTACGACTGGCGTCCCCAGAGCACCTATATTCGTCGTCCTCCCTATTGGGAAGGGGCATTGGCGGGTGAGCGTACTATGAAGGGCATGCGTCCATTGGCGGTACTGGGTGACAACATTACTACCGATCATCTATCGCCTTCTAATGCAATCATGTTGGACAGTGCTGCCGGTGCCTACCTGGATAAGATGGGCCTGCCAGAGGTAGACTTCAATTCTTATGCGACCCATCGTGGTGATCACCTAACCACACAGCGTGCTACCTTCGCCAATCCGAAATTGTTAAACGAAATGTGTCGTGATAAGAATGGTGAAGTGAAGCAGGGTTCCCTGGCGCGCATCGAGCCGGAAGGCAAAGAGAGCCGCATGTGGGAGGCCATAGAAACCTACATGGAACGTAAGCAACCGTTGATCATCATCGCCGGTGCTGACTACGGTCAGGGCTCTTCCCGTGACTGGGCTGCCAAAGGTGTTCGCCTGGCCGGTGTGGAAGCCATTGTGGCCGAAGGTTTTGAACGCATCCACCGTACCAACCTGGTGGGGATGGGTGTTTTACCGCTGGAGTTCAAGGCCGGTGAAAACCGCAATACCTACGCTATCGATGGCACCGAAACTTACGATGTCATCGGTGAGATCTCACCAGGTGCAGATCTGACTGTCGTCATGACTCGTGCCAACGGAGATAAGGTGACAATACCAGTGACCTGTCGGCTCGATACCGCCGAAGAAGTGCATGTGTATGCCGCCGGTGGCGTCCTGCAGCGTTTCGCTCAAGACTTCCTTGAATCTAACGCGGCTTGAGCAGGAGATAAAACATGAGCCAGCTACCCCAGATCAGGATCCCTGCCACCTATATTCGTGGCGGCACCAGCAAAGGCGTGTTCTTTAATCTTGAAGATCTGCCAGCACCGGCGCAGGTGCCGGGTGCTGCACGCGATGCCCTGTTGTTACGCGTCATCGGTAGCCCGGATCCATACGCAAAGCACACCGATGGCATGGGTGGTGCGACCTCCAGTACCAGTAAGACCGTGATCCTGTCAAAAAGTATTCAGGCCGATCACGATGTGGATTATCTTTTCGGTCAGGTTTCAATAGATAAACCCTTTATCGACTGGAGCGGTAACTGCGGCAACCTGACTGCGGCTGTGGGTGCTTTCGCCATAAGTAAGGGCCTGGTGGATGAGAAAAGGATCCCGCAAGAGGGTACCGCCGAGGTGCGTATCTGGCAGGCTAATATCAATAAAACTATTATCGCGCACATACCCATGAGCAATGGTGAGGTGCAGGAAACCGGTGATTTTGAGTTGGATGGAGTGACGTTTCCGGCCGCAGAGATCAAGGTTGAATTTATCAACCCGGGTGATGGTGCTCTATTCCCGACAGGAAACCTGGTTGATGACCTGGAGGTGCCGGGGATTGGCAAGCTTAAAGCGACGATGATCAATGCCGGCATCCCGACTATTTTTATCAATGCAGAGAGTATTGGTTATTCCGGCACCGAATTACAGGACGCCATCAACAACGATGAAAAAGCGCTGACCATGTTCGAAACGATCCGGGCACATGGGGCCATAAAAATGGGTCTGATCAAGGACATCGGTGAGGCCTCACAACGTCAACACACGCCAAAAGTGGCTTTCGTGGCAGCCCCGGAAACGTATACGGCCTCCAGTGGCAAAGCAATACCAGCAGGAGATATTGATCTGCTGGTTAGGGCACTGTCTATGGGGAAATTACACCATGCCATGATGGGTACAGCAGCGGTAGCTATCGGTACAGCTGCAGCCATTTCCGGCACATTGGTGAATCTGGCTGCGGGAGGCAGCGAGCGTCAAGCCATCCGTTTCGGACATCCCTCCGGCACGTTAAAGGTTGGCGCAGAAGCGGCACTGGTTGATGGTGAGTGGATCGCCACCAAAGTGAGCATGAGTCGCAGTGCACGGACACTGATGGACGGTTGTGTATTTGTTCCCGGTGATATTCTCTGAATGTTGGAACTTTTTCTTGTTCAATAAGAAGATAAATTAATGAATACTGATCTTGACAAGCACTCTGTTTTTTTTGTCTCTGATCGGACGGGTAAAACAGCTGAGTCACTAGGTCAAAGTTTACTTTCACAATTTGACGGGATTGAATTTGTGTATAAAACCTATTCATTTGTTAGTACCGAGATTGAAGCGCATTTTGTTGCAAGTGAAATAAACAAGGATTCGATAGCTACTGGGCAACAACCAATTGTATTCAGCACATTGGTGAATGATGAAGTGCAGCAGTTTATTTCATCTACCGATGCTTGCGTCATTAGTTTGTTTAATGCATTTATTGAGCCCCTGGAAAAAAGTTTACAGATTGAATCCTCGCATACTATTGGCAAGCCACATGAAACTTATGATGATGCCGACTATAAAAAGCACATGGATGCGATTGACTTTACGCTAAAAAATGATGATGGCATCAGAACAAATAAATTTGATAAAGCAGATGTTATCCTGCTGGGGGTATCGCGTTCGGCAAAGACACCAACCTGTCTATATCTTGCCATGAATTTTTCGATCAAGGCGGCGAATTATCCTTTAACGGACGATGACCTGAAAAGTGATACCTTGCCCGGGTTTTTATTACCATATGCCGACAAGATTGTTGGCTTGACTATTCAAGCGTCTCAACTGAATGCGATTCGCGAACAACGCCGTCCCAATACCATGTATGCAAGTCTTAAAAAATGCCAGGAAGAAATCAAACACGCAGGAATCATTATGAACAGTCATAATATTTTCACGATTGACTCAACTGCCATATCTATCGAAGAGATAGCAGTAATGATAGTCAAAGAAAAAAAATTGTTGAAGAGTCACTGATTTTAGTAGCAGTGATCTTTAATATCATAACAGGGTCTTAATACATATGAACAAGTTGATTAATAATGATTACATCATGCCCTTACGAGAATTGGGCATGAATGATGTCGGTCTCGTTGGTGGCAAAAATGCTTCTCTCGGAGAAATGATCAGTAATCTTGCCGGGGCAGGTGTGTCTGTGCCAGATGGATACGCAACCACTGCCAGGGCCTTCTGGGAATTTCTTGATTCAAATCAACTTAGAGAACGAATAAATGCTCGTCTTAAAGGACTTGATGTCAACGATGTTAAGCAATTAACAGAGACAGGCAAGGAGATTCGACAGTGGATTATTGACTCACCTCTTCAGGCTGAACTTGAACAAGCTATCATCGATGCATATAAATCCATGTCTACTGGTAGTAAAGAAGGCGCATCAATCGCCGTGCGATCCTCTGCCACGGCTGAAGATTTACCCGATGCGTCTTTTGCCGGGCAACAGGAAACCTTTCTCAATGTACGCGGTATTGATGATGTCCTGTTAAAAGTAAAGGAAGTCTTTTCTTCTTTATACAATGATCGAGCCATTGCCTATCGCGTACATCAGAACTTTGCTCATGAAGAAGTTGCATTATCAGCTGGCCTGCAACGTATGGTTCGTAGTGATATTGGTGTTAGTGGTGTCATGTTTACACTCGATACCGAATCTGGCTTTGATGATGTGGTGTTTATCACCGGCAGTTATGGTTTGGGAGAGATGGTCGTACAAGGCGCGGTCAATCCCGATGAATACTACGTCTATAAAAAATCATTAGATGCAGGCAAACCCTCCATCTTGAGTCGTCAGGTTGGCAGCAAGGCCATCAAGATGATTTACTGCGATGATCCTGATTCAGGTGAACTGGTCAAGACGGTAGATGTGTCAGAACAGGATGCAGCATTATTTTGCTTGACTGATGAGCAACTCGAGGATTTAGCCCGGCAGGCAGTGATTATTGAAAAACATTATGGCCGACCGATGGATATCGAATGGGCCCTGGATGGTGAAGACAAGGCCATCTATATAGTACAAGCGCGTCCAGAGACAGTACAAAGTCGGACTAATGCCAATGTTATAGAGCGTTATCAATTAAATGAAACCGGTAATGTACTTTCTAAAGGTGCGGCTATCGGGCAAAAAATTGGTTCAGGCAAGGCCAGAGTCATTGAAAAACTGGAAGATATGGATGATCTACAGGAAGGAGATGTGTTGGTAACCGAAATGACAGATCCAGATTGGGAGCCAGTCATGAAGCGTGCCTCCGCTATTGTCACCAACCGTGGCGGACGAACCTGCCATGCCGCAATCATCGCACGTGAGTTGGGTGTACCAGCCGTTGTCGGTTGTGGTGATGCGACGCAACAGATTCAACATGGAAAACCAGTCACTGTTGTCTGTTCGGAAGGGGAAAATGGTCATGTCTATGAGGGCATACTGGAATTCCAGATTAACAGGGCCGAACTGGATAACATGCCACCCGCACCATTAAAGATCATGATGAATGTTGGTAATCCAGGTAAGGCGATGTCATTTGCATCCATCCCTAATGCGGGTGTTGGACTTGCACGACTTGAATTCATTATTAATAACAAGATTGGCATTCATCCCCGTGCCTTGCTTGAATACGATGACCAGGAACAAAAGCTGAAACAGGTCATCAATAAGCGTATTGAACCCTATGGGGATCCGATTGATTATTATGTCAAGAACATAGTTGAGGGTGTATCAACCCTGGGTGCCGCCTTTGCACCGAACCCCGTTATCGTTCGTTTATCTGATTTTAAGTCCAATGAATACGCCAATCTGATTGGTGGTGATCTTTATGAACCGAAGGAAGAGAACCCGATGATCGGTTACCGCGGGACATCACGATATCTATCAGATGATTTTGAGGCGTGTTTTGAACTTGAATGTCGAGCATTACGTTATGTACGAGAAGATATGGGACTGGAAAATATCTGGGTAATGGTGCCGTTTGTGCGTACCGTAGGTCAGGCCAGGGACG
>QNEM01000026.1 GCA_003645215.1 Gammaproteobacteria bacterium | reverse complement strand
AATATCAATGTCGCTGCTCCCATGGCAATAACACCGCCCAGTTTGTCCGGAACTGCGCGCAAGATGGCGTAGAATGGTGTGAAATACCATACTGGCGCAATATGCTCCGGTGTTTTCAGTGGATTTGCCGGGACGAAATTCGCATGCTCCAGAAAATAGCCACCCATCTCCGGATTGAAGAACACCACCAGACAGAAGAAGATCAGAAAAACTACCGTCCCAACAATATCTTTTACCGTGTAGTAAGGATGAAATGGTATGCCATCCAGCGGTATGCCCTTGGCATCTTTATGTTTCTTGATTTCTGCACCATCGGGGTTATTAGAACCCACTTCATGCAGTGCAAATATATGTAAGCCAATCAATCCACAAAGTACCAGTGGCACGGCAATAACATGGAATGAGAAAAAACGGTTTAACGTCACATCAGAGATAACATAATCACCTCTGATCCATTCCGCCAGTTCAGGGCCAATAAAGGGTATGGCGCCAAATAGTGAGATGATCACCTGTGCCCCCCAGTATGACATTTGTCCCCATGGCAACAGATAGCCAAAAAACGCTTCAGCCATAAGGATCAGATAGATAAACATCCCGGTCAGCCAAAGCAGTTCTCTTGGACGTTTGAAAGAACCATACAACAGTCCTCTAAACATATGCAGGTATATCACCACAAAAAAGGCAGAGGCCCCTGTTGAATGCATGTAGCGGATCCACCAGCCCCAATCAACGTCACGCATGATGTATTCCACAGAAGCAAATGCATCTTCAGCGGATGGTTTATAATTCATGGTCAACCAGATCCCCGTGACAATCTGAATCACTAAAACCACTAATGCCAGAGAACCGAAGTAGTACCAGAAATTAAAATTCTTTGGTGCATAGTACTGGGCAAGATGCTCATTCCAGGTCTTGGTCAGGGGAAAACGTTCATCAATCCAGCCGACGGTATCACTCATCAGCTTCACACCACCATTAATAAGCTTGCTCATGAGTTTGCCCCCAATTCACCACTGCCTGAATCATCACCAATCAGGATTGTTGTTTCACTGATAAACTGATATTTGGGCACCACCAGATTTGCCGGGGCCGGGACACCTTTATAGACTCGTCCAGCCAGGTCAAATTTTGACCCGTGGCATGGGCAGAAAAACCCGCCTTTCCAATCTGCCCCAAAATCATTCTCCTCACCACTCGCAAGATAATTTGGAGAACAACCAAGATGTGTACAAAGGCCGACGACAACCAGATATTCAGGATTAACTGAACGGTAGCTATTCTTCGCATACTCCGGTTGTTGTTCAACGTCTGATTCCGGATCACGCAATATGTCCGACATTTCAGCCAATTCTGCTACTGATTCTTCACTCCTGCGCAAGATCCAGACCGGCTTACCCCGCCATTTAACTGTCTTTCTTTCACCTGGCTTAAGTCCGGTAACATCTACTTCAACCGGACCACCAATCGCCTTGGTCTTCGCACTTGGTGATAAGGTGGACACAAATGGGATAGCCGTCGCCAAAGCACCTGCCCCTCCAACAACTGTTGCAGCAGCTGTAAGAAAATGACGCCGCTTTTTATCTATATTATTATCCTGACCATCATCTTGCATATAACACACCCCAAAATCCTGTTTTCCACTCACAATTGCAAGGAACAATTGCAGTTCACTTCTATTTTTATTCCAATTCGGTAGTATATCATGCCATGTCAAGCCTTTTACCTAATTATCGCCCGGTTAACTGGCCTTACACATTAATAAAACCCGAATAATGAATATAAAACAGACACTGACATTTGTTCTCCAATCTGTAGTTATCGGTCTGGCCGCAGCTGCAATTGTATTATTGTTGATACCTGGCAGTTTCCTTACCAATTCAGCCAGGCAAGTAGATTCATATCACGCAGCTATAGAGGCCGCGGCACCTGCTGTGGTGAATATTTATTCTGGCAATTCCTACACAGAACACAGAAATCCAATCCTTCAAGATCCGCTATTCAGGCGATTCTTTGGTGAATCCTCCGAGGACAAATCCTCCTCAAGCAATACCAGGAAAAGAATCGACAGTAAGGGTTCCGGTGTCATCATGGATGCACAGGGGCACATTCTTACCAACGCACACGTGATACAAGATGCTGAGGAAATATTTGTAGTCTTACGTGATGGACGGGAAACGATTGCCAAAGTCATCGGTGTCGATAGTGATACAGATTTGGCCGTCCTGCAGATTGATCTGAATAATCTTCCAGTCATCCCCATAGGTGACTCAAATCAACTACATGTTGGTGATATCGTCCTCGCCATAGGCAACCCCTATGATTTTGGCCAAACCGTCACCCAGGGGATAATCAGTGCCACTGGCAGGAAACGGCTGGGCATCACATCTTTTGATAATTTTATCCAGACCGACGCAGACATTAACCCCGGTAATTCAGGAGGAGCCCTGATCTCTTCTCAAGGTAATCTGCTTGGCATTAACACAGCGATCTATTCAACCACGGGAGGCTCACAGGGAATCGGTCTGGCAACGCCGGTCAATACAGCACTTGAAGTTATGCAGCAGCTGATCAGCAATGGACGCGTCGTGCGTGGCTGGATAGGGATCCAGGCACAACCTCTTCCTGCTGACATCGCAGAAGTCATGGGCTTGATGAAGGGTGGCGTACTTGTTTCAGGCGTACTACAGGGTGGCCCTGCCGACATCGCCGGTATCAATCCCGGCGATGTTGTAACCAAAATTCAGGGTCAGGACATCATCGACCCACGACAAGCCATCGACACCATCGCCAAACTCGCTCCCGGTTCTAAAATTGAAGTGACCATTGTACGAGGCTGGGAAGAGTTGAAATTCAATGCGATTGTGACGCAGAGACCACATTTTAAACGAGGCTAGCTCTTTATATTCGTCATACCGGCCTTCGACTACATGGATGTAGTCGGTAGAGCGACGCAGGAAACCAAAGCCGAGAGCCGGTATCCAGTCAATATTATCCCGTCTGAAAGACGATCATAATTTATCATTTAGGTCTTGTCCTCATCAAAGTGTTGGTTTCGCCTTTGAACGGCGAGGCACTTCTTTTTTGCTTGTCCAAAAAATGAAGTACCCAAGAAAAAAAGACACCCCTGATATCAAGGCCCCAAATAAAGACTTGGGGCTACCCTCGTCAGTCAGCAGTGCTCACGGGTACGCGGCTACATGACTTCCTGTCATGGAGCCACTTATCTGCACGTCCTGTGCAGATACCCCTATCACTACTTCCTTCCTCGGCTTGATAAAAGGGGAGCAAAACTACAGAACATTTACTAAAGTGGAATGAATATAGAAATCAGTCTATTCTGAACCGTAATTACTTCTCAAACTGAAAGGGATCTAGTTAATGTCTTGTAAGGAATTGGAAATAAAGAAATTCAGATGTTGTTACAAATACTCATTTGATAATGAATATTTTTATTTCTATTGGAAAAAAGGGAAAACCTTAATTGAAGAAAAATACCCATTAAAAGAGTTATCTAATTTATTGGGATACTGGAAGGGTTATTCCAAATCAACAATAATTAGCTTTATAAAAGCAACTTTGTTGGTTCTAGCTGGTTTGGTAGTTTATTGGTTTGCGACAGACGCATGGATGTTGTTAATTTCTTTCTTATTTTGGGTAGTGGCTATTGATATTCTATTTAATGAGATAGGATTTTTTCTTCCATTAGAATCTACAATATTGAGTTATGCTGATGGTGATGATTGTTTGTATATTCAAAGAGATAATTCGATTGAGAATGAACGGATGAACTTCGAAATAGAGTTAAAAGAAGCAATTGAAAATAATCAATAGAACCAGTGTCATTGATGGTGTTTTCTCCCCTTATATCGTGCCGTACAGGTGAATGATTTTAAGGTTATTTGAACAGGACGTTCAAATAAGCGGAATCAAGACAGGAAGTCTTGTTTCTGCGACCTTAAAAAATCATTTAGCTGTGAGGGTATCCGCAGGACACGATCTCAGGGGCAGTTTTCTTTTGGATACTTTTCTTTAGTCTGTACAAAGAAAAGTATCACGCCGCTAAAAGGCGGAATCAAAGCTGTGATAAGCGTGAGGTCTTACGGATAAATACAGTTCGCCTCTCGGGCGGGATATTTTCACTGGATACTGATATGCACCAGTATGACGAGAGAGCGCAGAGGTATGACGATACATTACTGGATTTCCGCCTTCGCGGGAATGCCGAAAGAACAACAGCGCTAGCTCGATAATGCCAACTTCAAAGCAGCAACAAAAGCCTCATTCTCATCTTCTGTCCCCACCGTTACCCGTAAACAATCCTTCAACACAGGAAAACTAGCAGAGACATTCTTGATCAGTATTCCCTGCTCCAGTAATGATGCAGAAATTTCATCTGCTGATTTATCGGTCGATTTAAACAAAATAAAATTGGCAGAACTTTGCCAGGGATAAACACCATCAATTAGCTGTAACTGTTCAAACAAAGCAGAACGATTGGCGCAGATTATTTCAGCCTGTTGTTCAAGGATGTCATAACGCGACAAAATTAATTCTGCCAGTTTCTGTGAAAGCGTATTGATATTGTATGGTAGACGTAATTTATCCAGTTCGTTTAACCACAATGCAGGCCCGGTAAGAATTCCCAAACGTAAACCAGCCAGACCGGATTTGGATAATGTTCGCATCACTACAAGATTGTCGAATTCTCCAAGTCGCTGCATAAATGATTTTTCAGAAAATGCAGAATAGGCCTCGTCCACTACCACCAGACCAGGGGCGGCATGAATAATTTTATTAATGCTTTCTTCATCAAATAAATTTCCCGTCGGATTATTTGGATATGCCAGAAATACGACTGCTGGCTGGTGCTTTTCGATTGCGGACAACATAGCTTCATTGTCCAGTGAAAAATCGTCACGATTTAAATCGACCCCGACATACTTCGCACCAACGGTATCAGCAATGATCTTGTACATTACAAATCCTGGCTCAGGGGCCAGGATGGTTTCACCTGAATGTGCGACTGCCAGGGCAATGATTTGAATCAGTTCGTCTGAGCCATTACCCAGCATGATCTCCATGCCTTCTGGTATATCCATCGCCTCACGCATGCTTTGTTTCAAGTCACTGGCATCGGGATCCGGATAACGATTGATTTCAGCCCCCGTTATCACCTGCAATATCTCCTCCAGTAATTCGACGGGCAGGAGGTAAGGGTTTTCCATGGCATCCAGTTTGATCAGTCCATCTGCATCAGGCACATGATACGCACGAGCTGCAAGTAGCTCCGGTTTAATCCACTGTTGCAATCGCTCTTCTGGAGAAGGCTTTTCGTGATTACTCATAATGAGCCGTCAGGATTTGATTCGATATTCTGCAGAGCGTGCGTGTGCTGTCAGTCCTTCTCCATGTGCCAGTACGGAAGCTGTCGTTGCCAATGATGACGCGGACTGTTCTGTACACATGATGACTGAAGATCGTTTCTGGAAATCATACACGCCCAGAGGTGAAGAAAACCTGGCAGTACGTGCTGTCGGCAAGACATGGTTGGGTCCCGCACAATAATCACCCAGGGCTTCCGCCGCATAATGACCCATAAAGATGGCCCCAGCATGTCGGATTCTGGGTAACAATGGTTCCGGTGCCGTCATAGAGAGTTCCAGATGCTCCGGTGCAATCTGATTGACAAGCTCAATGGCTTCATCAATATCTTTAACAAGAATCAAGGCACCATTTTTATCAAGTGAGCTTTTGATAATGTCATTACGTTCCATCTCTGGCAATAATCGCTTGATACTTTCTTCAACAGCATCAAGAAACTCAAGCTTTGGGCAAACCAGAATGGAGCAGGCTTCTTCGTCATGTTCTGCCTGGGCAAACATATCCATCGCCACCCAATCTGGATTACTTTCCCCATCACTGACAATGAGGACTTCCGATGGACCGGCAATCATATCGATACCCACGGTACCAAACACCTGTCTCTTGGCGGTTGCTACATAAATATTTCCCGGGCCAACGATCTTATCCACCTTTGGCACTGTTGCAGTTCCATAAGCCAGTGCGGCCACCGCCTGTGCCCCACCGATGGAAAATACCTTGCTGACACCGGAAATCGCTGCCGCAGCCAGAACCATCTGGTTTTTCTCACCTTTTGGAGTTGGCACGACCATGATAATTTCAGACACTTCGGCAACATGGGCAGGGATTGCATTCATAAGCACAGATGAGGGATAGGCTGCCTTGCCACCGGGCACATAGATGCCAACGCTGTCCAGAGGCATGACTTGCTGGCCTAATGTATTGCCTTCCTTATCTTTGTATAACCATGATTCCATCTTCTGTCTTTCATGGTATTCGCGCACCCTGCTTGCTGCATGTTCCAGCCCTTCTCGGAGCTCAGTCGGGATTGCTGCCAAAGCTGCTTCAAGTTCTGCCGCTGATATTTCAATCTCATCAATGCTTGCATCACGATCATCAAAACGATTGGTGTATTCCAGTAGCGCTTCGTCACCACGTTTTCTGACGTCAGCCAGAATAGATTCGACGGTTCGGCTGATTTCTACAGTAGGTTCATCTGTATTGGAGAGTAATGAATTTAATTGTTCTTTAAAAACAGCATCAGAACTGTTCAAACGACGGAGTTTCATTTTGCTGCTACGACTTCTGTCAGCTTTTCCAGCATTGGTTTGATGAGATCATTCTTCATCTTCATTGCGCCTTTGTTGACAATCAGCCTGGAGCTGATGTCGGTGATGGTTTCGACTTCGACAAGGCCATTGGCTTTCAGGGTATTGCCTGTATCAACCAGGTCAACAATCTGATCGGCCAAACCAAGCACCGGTGCCAGTTCCATGGAACCGTATAATTTAATAATTTCGACCTGCTTGCCCTGACTTGCAAAATAATTGCGCGCGATATTAACGTACTTGGTGGCTATGCGTTTTCTACCACCCCTGTCTTCATTCCTGGAATTTTTTAGTTCCGCAACCACCATCCTGCACTGGGCGATTTTCAGATCAAGTGGTTCATACAGCCCGTTGCCATTATATTCCAACAGGACATCCTTACCGGCAATACCAATATCAGCCGCACCATATTCCACATACGTCGGGACATCTGTTGCCCTGACGATAATAATCTTCACCTCGGGGCGATTTGTTTCCAGAATCAACTTGCGCGTTGTCTCTGGTGCTTCGGTGGGATAAATATCCAGCGCAGCCAGTAGCGGCATGGCATCTTTAAAGATGCGCCCCTTTGAGACAGCGATTGTAATATTATCGGACATTAATCAACCTTCCTGAATTAAACATGTAAGCGGAATCAGGCAACCCTGCGTATATACGCACCGAGCTGCGTCAATTTTTCCTCAATCGTTTCATAGCCCCTGTCTATATGGTAAATACGGTCAACAATCGTATCGCCTTCTGCAACCAGGCCTGCCAAAACCAGACTGGCCGATGCACGTAGATCAGTTGCCATGACTGGTGCACCCGTTAAACCATCAACACCAGTACTGATGGCGGTGTTGCCTTCCAGCTTCAGATCCGCCCCCATTCTTTGCAATTCCTGCACATGCATAAACCGATTTTCAAATACTGATTCCGTAATCACACCACCACCTGTTGCAATACAGTTCATGGCTGTAAATTGTGCCTGCATATCTGTTGGAAAACCCGGGAAAGGTACCGTATGAATATCAACTGCCTTTGGCCGTCGTCCTTCCATGTCCAGAGTGATTGTATCCTCATCAACATCAATTTTGGCTCCTGCCTCGGTTAATTTCGAAATTACTGCATCAAGTAAACCTGCCCTGGTATTTTTTAACTTGATCTTACCCCCAGTCATGGCAGCAGCCACCAGATAGGTCCCTGTTTCTATCCTGTCTGGCATTATTTCGTAGCTGGTACCCGAGAGTTTTTCTACCCCCTCTATTTCTATTCGATCTGTTCCTGCGCCCTTGATTTTTGCACCCATACTGATCAAACAATTGGCCAGATCTATCACTTCAGGCTCACGAGCAGCATTTTCAAGCACAGTGATTCCCTCTGCCAGGGTTGCAGCCATCATCAAATTTTCTGTGCCTGTTACCGTGACAATATCCATTGTCAGGTGTACACCTTTCAATTTTTTGGCAGTCGCACGAATATATCCGCCTTCAACCTGAATCTCAGCACCCATAGACTGCAACCCCTGTAAGTGGATATTTACAGGTCTCGAACCAATGGCACAACCTCCAGGTAATGAAACATCGGCTGTGCCATATTTAGCCAACAGCGGCCCCAGTACTAAAATTGATGAGCGCATTGTCTTCACCAACTCGTAAGGTGCAAAAAACTCCTTGATTTTGGTGCTATCAATTTCCAGGTTCATGTGCTCATCTACAGTCAGCTCTGAACCCATTCGCGCCAACAAACCTATGGTTGTTGTAATATCATGCAAATGTGGCACATTACTTATTTTGACCGGATCATCAGCCAGAACTGTGGCAGCCAGAATAGGCAAGGCCGCATTCTTGGCACCAGAAATTCTGATTTCTCCATGCAGTGGTCGCCCACCTTTTATCATTAACTTATCCATCGTAACTGTATTAATTCTGCCTTTATAATTCCTGTTTAAATGCCTTTAAGATTTTTCTGTTGTTGCCACTCTTCTTTGGTGTATGTGTTGATTGACAAGGCATGTATATCGCCACCAACCCTGTCACCCAAAGTCTGATAAACCATCTGATGTTGTTGCACCATGTTTTTGTCTGAAAAAACATCACAGACAACAACAGCCTGAAAATGGCGACCGTCCCCCTCAACATATACCTCACAATCAGTAAACCCTTGCTCGATCTTCTGCTTGATTTCCTCAACCTGCATTTGTGTAACTCCTGACAAAACCCGATAAAAATAGTCAAACAGAAAAACCAGCCCGCCATTCCTGATTAACCAGGATAAAAAGCAGGTCAGTTTACATGATTTATGAAGATTTCAGCATCAAAGAATTGAGGCTGGCAGGAAAAGCACTTAATACCGCTTATTTATGTGATATTCGATAGAAAATGCCAGAATAATATCAGTTGGAAGCCGTCCTATCCCCGTTAGTAACCATGGTTGCGTTACGTTGAGACAGCTTGCTGATCAGGGAATCGAGCCCACCTTTTTTAATTTGGGAGGCAAATGACCCTCGATAGGTAGATATCAGACTCACTCCATCGACAACGAGATCTACAACCTTCCATTCACCACCGCTAACATGCATACGATAATCAATTGGTACAGCAGTTGATCCAGACTGATTGATCTTTGTTTTAATCACAACCAGATTTGAGTCTGGATTTTCTTCTACAGGCAAATATTCTATTGTTTCATCTGAGTATTCCAGCAAGGCCTTGGCATAAGTACGAATCAGTAAAGTCCTGAACTCACCGACAAACTGATCCCGTTGCCCCTCCGAGGCACCACGCCAGTTCTTTTTACCCAAAACCCACTTAGACATACTGACGAAGTCAAAGTGAGGGATGACGATCTCATTCACCAGACCGTAGATTTTGCCAGGATCAGCATCAAGTGCTTCGCGCTCAATTGCCAGTCGTGCAAGTACTGCATCCGCTGTACTCATTACCACTTCCTGAGCTGACTGAATTTTTGCCTGCGCTGTATTAAATACAAGAACCAGGCACATGCAACTTATTAAAGATATTTTTTTATTCATTGTGTTTCTTCTCTGTATTTCCCCAATTAAACAGGGAATGTTCCCTGCCATATCCTGACTTGTTATCCATATTTTACCGTCATTCTGGTCACCTACCGTAGTCTGACGCAGAGGGTATATTCTAGTTAGTTCTACTGAGGAGTAAAAGGTTTCTGAATAAACAAAATTATTAGCAACCAATTTGCCTCAAATCTTCCACCTGCACATGAATATTTGAGCTAACTCATTGTTAATCAAGTATTTATTACTTTATCTTGAATGGCTTCAAGATCAATATCAATTTTGGCAATAAGGTTAATGCTGCAAGCAAGGCCACCAACATGGCGAAAGCTGTCAATAAACCAAAATATATGGTCGGAATAAAATTAGACATAATTAGTATGGAAAATCCGATAATGATAGTGATGGCATTATAGAAAACAGCCTTGCCAATATTTGCGTGACAATAATGCAGGGTCTCTATGTAATCCTGCGTCCTGGCAAATTCCTCCCTGAATCGATAGATGTAATGGATAGAATTGTCCACCGCTATGCCAATCGTGATCGCTGCAATGGTGATGGTCATCATATCAAGCGGGATCCGAAGCAAACCCATAAGACCAAGGATAATAAGCGATGCCAGAATATTTGGAATAATGCCAATTATAGCCAGGGAAACCGAGCGGAAAAGCACCAGTAACATCAGGGCAATGCCTGCCATGACCACACCCAGGGTCAGGATCTGGGATTTAAATAAACTCTGCAGCATATTGTTATACAACACCAACAAGCCAGAGATGGCTATTCGATTATCGGCAAAACCCAGCTTACTGGTCAGATCAAAATGGATTTGTTCGAGCAACTCCTTACGGCGTAAGTTCTCCAGAGAATCCAGTATGCGCAGATTAATCCGTGCTTCATTATCATCAATTGAAATATAGGGATCGATCATGCTGGCCTTTAGTTCCATCGGCATACGCTTATAGACAATAGCCAACTCAAAGGCATCGAACTCACCCTGGTTCACATCCTCACCTACGCGAATGAGGGAAGCCAGCGAGAGCACCTTGCCGACAGCAGGTAAACCTTCCAGATAATCATGGATTACCTTGACCTCATCCACCTTATCCGGTGTAAACCAGTAATCTGCAGGATCCTCATCAGCACCACCGCCGAAATCAAAATCAAAATCATCTTCTTCACCGAAGTCGTCTTCCCCAACTTCTTCAACTTCTTCCTCAAATTTTAGAATAATGTCAAGAGACGTCGTGCCCCCTAACTTGTCATCAATCAGTTTCAGACCACGATAGATTTCCGTGTCCTTACTGAAGTAATCTATGAAACTGTTCTCTACTTCGAGTTTCGAAATCCCGAAAATACTGAGCACAAACAGGACAACAGATAACAGTAAAACCTTATTACCATGATTTACCGTTAACGCAGACAGGGCAGGCATCATCTCGAAGCCCTCATGTCTGTCTTCTTCAGGTTCAGGCCGTTTCATCAATACCAGCAGGGCCGGAAACAACAGGAAGGTCGTAGTAAACGTGACTGTCAGGCCAATAGTCATCATCCAGCCAAAATCTATGACAGGTTTGATTCCACTCACCACTAATGAGCTAAAGGCCATGATTGTTGTTAGTGCGGTATAAAGACAGGGCCAGACCATTTTTCCAGCCATCTCCATGACCAGATCTTTCTGATTTAAATCAGGTAAATCCTTACGCAGTTGTCGATAGCGTACTACCAGATGAATATTCATCGACATGGTGATGATCAACATCAAGGAAATAAAATTGGAAGAAATAACCGTTACATCCCAGCCGACAAACCCGAGCAGACCAATCATTAATATGCCAGCATAGATACAACTTAGCAGGGGCAGCGTTACCCAGCGGGTCTTCCTGAAGATAATAGTTAACATGGCAACAAGAAAAGCAAATACACCAACGCCAAAGACGACAAGATCTTTCTTGATGAAAGTCACCATATCATCCGTAATCATGGTTACACCACCCAGATACAGTACCCCAAACTGCTCATATTTCTGCATGATTGCACGAATATTAAGAATATTTTGATGGTCATTTTCATTTATTTCAGTCTTGCGCAGATAAAACTCATCAATAATATCTTCCAATTGCAGACTCTCATCCCTTGTTAATGAGCCTTCCTCCTGCTTCAGAAGTAGCGCATTTCTTTGGTACAATAATGCTCGAAATTCATCATCACCTTTCAAATTCACCTGCAATGCGGTGGTCTTGCCATCCAGGCTAATAATCAGCTCCTTGAAAATCGGACTGGCGATCAATTCGGCCTTGGCCTTTACCTTGTCGACATCATCAGATTCCAGTGTTCGATAATCGCTGGTTACTTCTGATAACGAACCTTCGATCTGTTTTACCAGGGGGACATCCAGCAGGGTAATAACAGAGTCCGTTAATTCCAGTTGCTTCAGCTCATCTCTTAAACTGGCGATGATGTGCAGGGAACTATCGGCAAACAAATCCTGATTGGGTGTAAAGGTGACGAAAAGAAAATCCTTGGTGGCATAGCGATCATTCAGGTCACGAAAAATTTTGAGATCTTCGTCATTCTCCAGTAACAAGGCATCCGCTGAAGCGTCCAGCTTGAAATCCTTTGCATGAGAAACAAAAAAGGCAAACACCAACAGTAATAGAAGGATGGTAAAGACAGGGTGATCGAGTACCACGCGGCGATAGCAATTTTTTGTAAAATTAATCATCAATATTCCATGAAGCTGTTGAATGATGGCAACACAGCAGATATCCCCTTCACCGCGTTAGCCAACGTGTGATTCTCAGTGACAGTCGTTGCTGAGTCAACCTGCATTGATGACAAAATGCCCTGTACAGCGAATTGCCCCGGCGCCAGGAATAGAATACAGTAAATTTCCCATTGAATAATGCATGATGAGCTTGCGAAACCTGATGACGATAAGACTGTTAATTACCGGTGGTACCATCGACAAGCAATACAATGAACTTGATGGTGAATTAATATTCACTGAATCTGGTGTTGAAGATATGTTGGCGCAAGGCAGAGCAAAACTGGATATTGCGTATGAAACAGTGATGTTAAAAGACAGCCTGGACATGGATGATAATGACAGACAGAAAATCCTGTCATCATGCCTTGCCTGTGATGAATCTCAAATTGTCATCACCCACGGCACCGACACCATGGTGGAAACCAGCCAGGTACTGGCCGCAGAGATTAAAGATAAGACCATCGTGCTACTCGGTGCGATGGTGCCTTATCAATTCGAGAATTCTGATGCCCTGTTTAATCTGGGTTGTGCGGTGGCCGCTGTGCAGACCCTGGGGAGTGGAGTTTATATCACCATGAATGGGAGAGTTTTTAATTACGATGAGGTAATTAAAAATAAGGGACTAGGAGAATTTCAATCCAAGTAACTTTTTAATATTTATTTCGTCTTTATGACGAGTACCTTCTTTTTGCATGCCCAAAAAGAAGGTACGAAGAAAAAGGGCAACCGAATGCCTTGACCCCAAATGAAGACTTGGGGTTTCCCGAACTGCTTACCATCGCCAACGCGTCGTTCAAATTCGCATCCCTGCTCAGTTGAACTAAAAATCACATCCCTGTGATTTTTACGCTACCGATGGCAATCAGCCCGGCAACGCATGACGGGGATTATCCCTTCGTTTTATTAATAATTAATTTCACGGTGAATTAGGAACCGACCGTATGGTGCGAATGGTTAGAGTGATATCTCTAATTTAAAGGACAAACATAATAACTGTGATAATAAAACCGCCAATCAATATGAATAAAAGTAATAAAATGGACATTAAATTTATAAAACCTGCACAGTCTTTACATAACCTTTTCTCAGGTGGCCAATAAACAAAACCAAATGTGAATAACAAAATTATATAAGGAGATATGACTGTTCTTTCTTCATTTGAGAGTGAATTACATCTATCGCATTTGAATTCTTGAGTAGTTTCCATACTTGTTAAATCGCTCTAACTTAATTAGTGAACAGCTAATAGAATAGCTGTTTTTTTTATGTGCGTCTTCGTTGTATCGTAGTTTTACGATCCTCTTTTATCAAGCCGAGGAAGGAGGTAGTGATAGGGGCATCTGCACAGGACGTGCAGATAAGTGGCTTCATGACACGACTGCATGGATGCAGGAGGTAAAACGAATCAGGAGACAGAGTCGAGGAGGTCATGTAGGCGCGTACCCGTGAGCGCTGCTTACTGACAAGAGAAGACCCAAGTCTTTATTTGGGTCCTT
>QNEM01000025.1 GCA_003645215.1 Gammaproteobacteria bacterium | reverse complement strand
TCCCCAGGTTTCGTGGGTATAGACACCTTCCTGAATAATTACCTTGGACACTTTCTGACCTTCCTTGATGGTTGACATACGGGTACGCTGTTTGCGATTTAATTCGGCAATATCATCAACGCTGTTGACGGTCATGATGCCCATGCCATAGGTCCCGCTATCTGCTTTTACGATGACATAAGGCCGACACTTAATATCGTATTCATCATATTTCTGTTGTATCTCTTTCAACAGGGCATCGACATTTTTTTCCAGACAGGAGCTGCCTGCGCGCTGCATGAAATCGATCTCACCACAATTCCTGAACATAGGATCAATAAACCACGGATCAATACCAATGTGCTTGCCAAGTTCAGCGGCTATTTCCTGATAATGCCTGAAATGAACGGACTTCAATCGATTAGACCACCCCAGGCCAAGCCCCGGTGTTACTGTCTGCTGCAGGGATTCAAGGATCGCTGGTCGCCCTGAGGAAAGGTCGTTATTCAGGACAATCAATTCCGGAACAAAGTCATCAACGAATACCTTGTCTTCACTTCTTTGTAATGGTTGTAGAAATACTGATTTACCTGATTCCAGATCAACGGTGAGCGGTTCCGACATATCCTCCATTACCGAACCCAGCCTCACCTCAAACCCGGCCTTGGCTATGATTTCCTGCAGCGTCGCCAGACTCTCCAGATAAAAAAGATTACGCGTATGATTCTCAGGAACAATCAAAATCCTGTCTACCTGATGCGGTAAGCGCTCAACGGCTAACTGCACTGCCTGTATGCATAGCGCTTCGAATGCCGGGTTAAGATTATTAAAACCTGCGGGAAAAAGATTCGTATCTACCGGTGCCAGTTTATATCCGGCATGGCGTAGATCAACAGAGGCATAAAAAGGTGCTGGTGTTATGCGCCACTGGCTTCGAAACCATGACTCAATATCTGCCTGGTGATCCACCAGATGCCGTTCAACCTTGTGTAATGGACCAGTCAATGCTGTGGTCAAATGAGGGACAGGATTGGAGCTCATGAATTTTTTTCCAGATATTTTTGTGAATCAATGCGTCAGGATAATCCGAATAAGCTGCACTTGCATGTTAAATTCATGTTTAATTTCAGATTCATAAAAAATCACCCCACAAGGTCTGACAGGCGCTAATAGCAGCCAATGCGGCTGTTTCAGTCCTTAATATTCTTGGGCCAAGGTTGATGACCTGATAGCCCGCTGCACAGGCCCTTTGAATTTCACCGTCTGAAAACCCGCCCTCAGGGCCTATCAGCAGCGTAAGCCCCCCTGCTGGTCTGGACAATTTTGCCAGGCTGGTTCCGGATTCAGGATGCAATATTAATTTTGTCAGTCCACTGTCCAGGGCCAGCCAGTCATCAAATGCTAATGGTGCAACAAGTTCTGGTATCTTGTTACGTCCAGACTGCTCACAGGCACCAATGATTACCCCATGCCAATGCTCAATCTTTTTCTGTTGCCGCTGCTGATCAAGATGGACATTACCATGTTCGGTCATCACCGGAATGATCCGCTCGACACCCAGTTCAACGGCCTTCTGTAAACTGAAGTCCATTTTCTGACCGCGAGATATCCCCTGTGCCAGGGTGATGTGCAATGGCGATCCCTTGTCTGTCTCTCGATACTGTTTTATCTGCACCTCGACACTTCGTTTATCTACCTTGGAGATCTCTGCCTCATATTCTCCACCACGACCATCAAATAATATTAATGGATCCCCGGATCGTAAACGTAATACCCGGGCAACATGATGTGCAGCCTCATCAGCCAACATAACTGTCTTACCTTCCTGTAATGACTGATCAACAAATATTCTGGTTTTTCGCATGAGTATTCTGTCTGGACAAGCAGGCACTATATTCTATCTCTACAGCTAGAAAAAACATTTTAATGCTGATTAATGAGAAGGATTTACTTTGGTAAATATCTCTTAATTGGTAAGCTTCGGAACTGACGGAACAATTGGCGAAAATACTGAAAAAATGCGATGCATCATAAATCCCTTGCGTTTAAAACTTTCAAGCCGTAATAGCTTATAATCCAGCGCATGGAAATTCCCGGTTACAAAATACAGCAACAGGTTGGCCAGGGCGGCATGGCGACAGTCTATCTCGCCTTACAGGAATCATTAAACAGATCCGTGGTACTCAAGATACTGGATATCAATGGCCCCACCGCTAACGAGACACTCATCGAGAGGTTTCTTTCGGAAGGTCGCATCGTCGCTTCACTTAACCATCCTAATATCATCACCATCTTTGATATTGGCATCGCGGGCCATTCTTTATATATCTCCATGGAATATATTGATGGGGGCGACCTTAAAATGCGGATGGAATTGCCCATAACCCCCGATACGGCACTCGACTATCTGGCCAAGATCGGTTCAGGACTGGATGCCGCACATAAAATGGGTGTGGTTCACCGCGACATCAAACCAGCAAATATCATGTTCAGGGATGAAAACACACCACTGATCACTGACTTTGGTATCTCCAAGCAGATTGATGGTGTAGACCATGATTTAACGTCAACCGGCCTGTTTCTTGGAAGTCCGAACTATGTCAGCCCTGAACAGGCCGATGGTATCGAAATTGATGGTCGTACTGATATTTACAGCCTGGGCTGCCTGTTCTATGAAATGCTCACCGGTGAAAAACCCTACGCCTCTACGACAGTCTATGATGTCATTATCAAACACAAACAGGCCCCGGTCCCTGTGCTTGAGAAAGAACTCGCCGAATTTCAGCCTTTATTAAACAAAATGATGGCAAAAGATCGAGATAAGCGATTTAAAGATGCCGCTGAGATGGTGCAAGCAATCAAGGAATTACAAAACGCCAGAAATGCCACCACCACGGGCACGGATTTTGATGTTACTGGCGGTGGGATTGTAACGAATAAAAGTACACAGACCCTGAATATTTTATTGGTGCTTTTAGTGGCTGCGGGTGGAATTTTGGGAACCTTGCAATATGCAGGATCAAAAATGAATGACACTGCACCAAGGATCGAAAACGTACCCATCAGTGCAGATATACCTGACACTATCATCCCCCCGGTAATTGATGATTCTGTACCGGCAATAAGTACAAACATAGCTGAAGCACCAGTCAAGATGTCAGGAGATGTTGTCCAGGCACTGCATTGGCTGGGCAAGAAAAGCCTGCAAGACTATCGCCTGACTTCTCCACCAGAAGATAATGCCTATTATTATTATACAAAATTACTTAAAGCAGATCCGGGGGACAGAATTGCGGCAGCAGGTCTACTCAACATTGCTGATAGATATGCCTACCTTGCGGAGCGATCAATTATTGAAAATAATTACAGCAAGGCACAGGCCTACATTGCTATTGGCCTGAAATTTAACCCAAATCATACGACCCTGATTAAATTGATAAAATTAAATGCGGATATTGGGAAAAAATCATTTATGGAAAAACTAAAGGATTTGTTCGGAGGTTAACAGGCGGGAGTTCTTAACTTATTTTTCTTCTTCTTTCTTTAATAGAGCCCTGGCCTCTTCAGTGCGCTTGTCTTCCCAATCTGCAATCAATTCCTTCAGTTTTTCAACGGACTCTTCTTCTGTGCTCATTTCTTTTTCTATCACTTCTTCATCTTCGGACTCTTCCATCACTACAACTTCACTCATATCCGGTTGATGTTCGTGTGTTTCCTCTTCTTCTAACATCCCCTCTTCTGACATCTCATCGTTATTCTTTTCCATCGCTGCTTTTAACCTGGCAGCTTCCATTGCCTTCTGATTTGCCGCAACCCGATCTTCTTCAGCATCGATAAAGGCCTTTGTACGCAAAGAGCTGCGCTTTTCATCAGAAACTTCAATGCCCGTATCGTCAACAATTTTGCCCCGGTTGAAGACAAAGACCCGTGGTCCCCCTTCACCACTGCGGTACCAGGCAGGAGGCTTGCCAGATAATTGCGTTGTTCCGGTTTCAGGATCAGCCCATTGATACATCTGCGCCTGAACAGATTGACCAAAGATAATTTGACTGAAAAACAATAAACCAGTTAAGTAAAAACGATGCACTCTCGAATCCTCCTCTTGGCACTGATAAGATTATAGCATTGTTCACAAATACCCAAACTACCTGCATTACCAGGGAGATTGAGCATAGATGTAGCAATTGTGATTAAAATAACACTGCCAGATTTTACAAAATGAGATAAAGAAAATGAATTTATTTGATATTACTGCCCTGCTTATCACCCTGACAGCCATATTCAGTTACATCAATTATCGTACTCTTAAATTACCTATGACGATTGGTGTCATGCTCATAGGCTTGTTGATGTCCCTGAGCCTGTTGCTGCTTAAACCGCTAGGCATTGATTTAACCATTCAGGCAAACGCCATTCTGAAATCAATTGATTTTAACCAGACCCTGATGCACGGTATGCTGAGTTTTTTATTATTTGCTGGAGCCCTGCATGTCAACCTCAGCGATTTAGCCGAACAAAAATGGTTGATTGCAATATTGGCAACCCTGGGTGTTATCGCGTCCACTGCCATCGTCGGTGTTCTGCTCTGGTTCTTTCTGCTGTTTATCGGTATCAATCTGCCCTTTTTATATTGCCTGGTTTTTGGCTCCCTGATATCACCTACCGACCCTATCGCAGTACTGGCAATATTACGTACTGCGCACGCACCAAAGACTTTAAAGACTCAAATCACAGGAGAATCACTATTTAATGATGGTGTCGGTGTGGTTATCTTTTTGTTGATAAGCGGTTTCGCTTTTGGCGGGATCGACATCACGGCCGGTTCAGTAATTATTTTCTTTCTGCAAGAAGCACTGGGTGGCGCAGTCTTTGGCTTTGTAGCGGGCGGCATAACTTTTGCCATGCTCAGACGTGTTGATAATTATCAGGTCGAGATATTGCTGACACTGGCCCTGGTTACCGGTGGCTACTCCCTGGCTGAAGCACTGCATGTATCTGCTCCCATCGCCGTGGTTGTTGCCGGACTTATGATTGGTAATCATGGCCGCTCACTGGCAATGAGCGAAATAACCAGGGAACACCTGGACACCTTCTGGGAACTCATTGATGAAATACTTAACGCTGTTCTGTTCGTTCTGATTGGTCTTGAAATTTTGCTAATCACCTTCGACACGCAACTACTGGTCGCAGGCGGATTTTCCATCGTCATCGTGTTAATGGCCAGGTTAATCAGTGTCAGCATCCCTGTGTTTTTTATCACAAAATTCAGGGAATTATCTCCGGGTGTTACAAAGATCCTGACATGGGGTGGATTACGTGGTGGCATTTCAGTGGCACTGGCACTGTCCTTACCCGCCAGCCCAGAGAGAGAAATAATCCTGGCGATTACCTATTGTGTTGTTGTCTTTTCAATCCTGGTACAGGGCCTAACCATAGGTAAACTGATAAAAAAATATACCTGATTATTAATTGTATTTTATATAACTGGGCAAGGATTGTACCCCAAGGGCAGGCTCCGCACTTCCAGACAATCCTTTTGCATTTCCACCATCCATGGTGGTCATTCCCGCATGCGCGGGAATGACGGGATTACGTAAGTACTCACTTTTGGTGATAAAGAGAATTGTCATCTCGACTGCAAGGACGACCACATGGACGTGAGAGGTAGAGCCGTGTCTGGAACAACGGCCGAGAGATCTTGATGACTAAACCAAAAGATCCCTCTCGGTTGATGCTCCCGGCGCAACTCTACCGCCTACTTCCATGTAGGCGACCCTGCGGGATTCGGGATGACAAGGAAATGGGGTTCTAAATGACAGGATAAGTCGGGATACAGTGACTAAATCAGGCCCCTACACAGGCTAGATACGCCTGTTCCAGATTATCTGCGTTAAACTCACTCGTACATTCCTCTATGCTTCCGGTAAAGCGAATGCGTCCCTCGTGGAGGATGGCAACGCGATCACACAGGACTTCAATATCGGCCAGCATGTGTGTACTGAAGAAAATCGTTTTGCCCGCATCCTTCAATTCGATCAGGTATTGTTTTAAATAGGCTCTGGCTTTTGGATCCAGACCACTCATGGGTTCATCCAGTACTAACAGGTCTTTTTCACTCATTAAACATGATGCCAGACCCAGCTTCTGGGCCATGCCTTTTGAAAATTCCCTGACCGGCTTTGCTAATGCTGACAAATCCAGATCAAGTATTCTAAATAGTTCTGTTACCTTGTTATTGCTGTATTCAACCCCATGGAGTTCTGCCATATATACCAGAAAATCCTTACCGCTAAGATAATAGGGAGGCATAAATCTTTCCGGGAGGAATACCAGGTTTTTTCTTGCTTCTTTTCTGGTGTGCGCAGTGCCGAAGATTTCAATACTGCCGGAAGTCACATCACAAAAATCAAGCAGGCATTTAATCAGCGTTGTTTTACCTGCGCCATTGACGCCAATTAACCCGGTAAACTCACCTGTACTGACAGTCAGATCTATCTGATTCAGGACTTGAACACTGGCAAAAGATTTACAGAGTTTTTCTATCTTGATCGCTGAATCAGTCATGGCACCATGCTTTATTATTTATTGCTCGATTGTAGAGTCCCGGATTGTAAAGCCCTGTGACAAAAAATTAAACTTCATAAATAACAAGGCCCGCATTATGCGGGCCTTGTTATTTCGATAATACAAATATTCCTAGTATAAAAATACCTGACCACAATCCTGTGCGTCCTCGAATATATTATAGATATCTGTGATGTCATCGCCATCACCAGCAACAACAGTTCCAGGAACCGAGGCAGCAGTTGCTGTGCATACGTCCCAGGTATCTAGATACAGAACATCAAAATCCGTATCTGTGCCATCTACCTTCGTTACCCTTAAGATGCCTGAATTGGGTAAACCATCATCAACCTTCACATCCAGTTCTCTGGCAATCTTAACCGGTACATTTGTCCCAAGATGCAGATTTAGACGGGCTGCAGCCACACCTGAAAAACCCACATTACGGGTCAGGACCAGTGCCCCGGCAAAGGCATTGCTAGGCGCATTGCCGCTGTATAACACGTCAGTGGTAGGGGCTGCTGTAGCAGGTGTAAAGCCCCCGCCCAGAAAACCAGCTCTGCCCAATTGCTCCCAGACTGCTGCGCCCTCTACATAGTTGTTATCAATACGACCATTACCATTACCACCGATATTAACGGTGACACCAAGGGCTGCCGTTGCGCTGTTTGGACAAGCAGCACCAGTAGTAGGACACCAGTCGCCCGGAACCTGGCGATAACGATCGATAAAACCAAAATAGGCTGCCTGGATAGCAGAATTCTGATCCGCAAGGTTACGTACACGCGCACTATTGATCAATTCCTGACCTTTAAGGATACCACCCAGTAGTAAACCAATAATTACCAATACGATGGCAATTTCTACAAGTGTGAAACCCGCCTGTTTTTTGTTGTTCATTTCTATTTTCATCATTTTACATTACCTCTTTCACTCATTAATTCGTTCAGTGTATTGAGTAATGCAACTGTCATGCCACATTCATAACATGCTGATTTATATGGAATTACAAATACTGCTGGCTTGAAAATAGCAGTGCTTTTGATGATTCTTCATCAGGACTGTCAATTTCTCAACAGCCTGGCCATTAGCTGACATAGGGCCCCTAGTCTGTCTTTTCCTGCGTTGTGACCTTGTCATCCCGACGATAGGAGGGATCTTTTACTCAATGCTCATTTAAAAACAAGATCTCTCCTTGCAGTCGAGATGACAATAAGATGATCGGGACGGGCCTCGGGATGACAATTTTGTTTATTATTCATTTTCGCGCTCTAGCCGGTTCAGTCGATCCTTTAAAAATTGCAGTTCATGGGCATCGGTAATTGCACCGCTTTCCAGCAAACCTCCAATCAGTATTTTTGCACTTTCTATTTCGCCCATATCCTCAAGGACATATATTTCCATTTGCTTTACCCAACTGGGGATATCTTCCCGCGTCACCTGCCGGGCAATTTCATGTGCATACTTTAACGCCAGTGGATAATCTTCAAGCCGGTGCTTGGCAACATATACCGCATGGGTCATGGCCGGCCATCGTCGATCCGGATCTTCGGAAAATTTCTCGGAAATAAATTCCAGCATTAGCCGATTTTTCTCATCATCTGCAATGACACCATAAATACGTCCCGCCGCCAGTAACGGATAAAGACCTTTTGGGTCCAGCGTTAAAATTCTGTCCAGCCAGTTGATGACCCGGTGATAATCAAGGCTGTTAAATGGCAGACTGACTCCTGGTTGATTATCAAACGCCTGTAGCCAGAGCATAAATAATTTTGCAATGGCAATGGAATCACCCAGGCCTATTAGCTGTGACTCTATTTTCGAAGGCGGTTCAGGCAGTGGCTTGATGTGTATTGTTGCCAGGGGACTAGAGCTTGACCAGTAAATCTGGCAAAGAAAGGCCAGGCTTAAAGCAGCAATGATAAATGCAGGAACATCTTTTACTGAACGTTCATCTTGCCTGTTGCTTACACGCCAGAAATTCATGCGACTTTAGCACTCCTGGCATTATGATTTGATGAATCATCCAGCCCTGTCATTTCTCTTATTGTCATTCCGAAGAATGTGACGCCTACATGGATGTAGGTAGGTAGAGTAACGCATGGACGTTCACATGGATGTGATTGGTAGAGTCGCGTCAGGAACGAAGACCGAGCAGTTACCGAGGGATCTTTTACTCGGTCCTTATTTAAAAGCAAGATCCCTCCCTGCGGTTCGGGATGACAGGGAGATGGGATTCGGGATGACAGTATTAATAGTGATACGTTAACCAAAATGACAATACTGGTATGAATGATAGTAACAACCATCAAAAATTCTTTCTGTGTAGATCAAAACATGCTGCAGCAAACAGCAATGCTACATAGATAACTGTTTGCCCGGCAATAAACATGTAATCATTGCTGCCACCGCCGCCATAGACCAGCCATTCTGTTTTACTGAATTGATCAAGCTGCGGCAGCAATGCTGCTATGATATCGACAACCATATTTATTATTTTGTGAGAGATTTCTGTGGTTTCAAGAATCGGACTGCCGCCGATCAACTGGATGGTAGTGATGGTCCGTGCCAGTAAATAGAATGCCATAACAGTAGAAAGTGCACTGGTAACATTTTTAAATGTAATCAGGCACAACAATGACAATGTTGTAAGGATCCATAATTCACAGATCAGGGAAAAACACCACAATATCAACTGTGAAATACTGCCGCTTAATGCCAACGGCAGGCAAACGATAATGGCAATAAACACAGCCAATATGCAAAAACCAAGCATCTTTCCGGCAAGGTATGAATATCTGTCCAGGGGCAGGGAAATAATCAGTTCAAGGCCCTTGTCATTAAATTCCCTTATGGTGCTGGTGATGACAAAGATACAAATAATAAACACAGCAAAAAGCCGCAGGATCATCCCGGTTATGGCACTTTGGATCTGGGTGGTTTCAGTAACGGCCAATTCACCAATAAACTGTGTTAAACCAAACAGGCAGACGACACCTAACAACACCAGTGTGAACAGGCGGTTCTTGATACTCTCTATCAATGTAAACCTGGCTATTGTTAATATGGGTTGTATCGTTATCATGCTGTATTCTGTTTGCAATCCATGAGTACTATACTATAGCGCAATCAAACCGGTACTTTATTAGTTATCGAGAGCAAGATCCCTCCCTGCGGTTCGGGATGACATTGGAAGAGAGTTTAACATGACAGTTATTCTAAATAATCCGGGCTGGGTATTTATCATTTCAAATATTATCAGGATGATGAAATCCGCTACCAGCGTTTCGAACGTATGTGACGCCTACATGGATGTAGGTAGGTCGAGTAACGCATGGACGTTTACATGGATGTGATTGGTAGAGTCGCGTCAGGAACGAAGACCGAGCAGTTACCGAGAAATCCGCTACAAGCGTTTCGAACGAATGTGAGAAATCTTAAACTTTATAAAAGATAATGATAACGGTACCCAATATAGTGAAAGCAAGACAGGAAGAATTGATTCTTCTGCTGATGCTGGAAACATTCCATTTCGCGACATGGTACGGAATCGGAAGCTATTTATGCCAGTCACTATTACTCATTCATTTTGGCATGTTCCTGCTCTGGCAACCCCTGCTAAAAGAAAATCAGCAAATCACCTGGGGCAAAAGCCTGCTATTTCTCACTTTAATACTGGCCTTTGTACATTGGGCCAACTGGATTTCTATCACACTATGGCTGGTGTTGCTGATTGGCTTTATCGGTGGCCGTGTGACAACCAGACGTCATGAACGAAATGTGTATATGCTGGTGATGGTATTCCTGATCTTTGAATTACTTATTTCCATTGTCCCACAAATGTTTAGCTTGTCGCTAAACATAAACGTATTAAATGTTTTTCTGATTGGGTTACCACTTCTGCCCTTATTATTATTCATGACATCAAATACTTTCTCTAAAAGGACCGGTGAAACTGTTGATATCCTGCTTGCCACAACAATTTCATTTATGGTAATTATTCTTGCCCTCGGTAGCCTGGTATTGATGTACCACAATAACAGCGATTACATTATTTCCCTGATTCAAACTTTGATTGTTGTCGGTTTTCTTTTGATTTCTATCAGCTGGCTTTTGTCGACCCACAGTGGCTTTAGCGGTCTCTCCCAACTCTGGGCCAAATCTTTATTAAATATTGGAACACCATTCGAACAGTGGCTTGCCAAGCTTTCCATGCAAAAACAATTACAACAATCCCCGGCGGATTTCCTGGATACGGCAATGAAGGAACTGGTTTCACTGCCATGGATAGCAGGAGCTACATGGTCAGGAGGTTCGACCCATGGAATTTATGGTGAATTAACAAGGTATGAAGTTCACCTGGCGATCAGCGTTGAACCCATAACCTTGTTTACACATGTTCAACCTGCAGGTGTTATGTCTTTACATTGTAAATTGCTGGTTCAGTTAATCGAGACATTTTATATCGCAAAAAAACAGGAACAGGAACTGGAACAACAGGCCCACTTGCGTGCTATCTATGAAACAGGTGCCAGGCTTACCCATGACATAAAAAATTTGTTGCAGTCATTACAAACAATGACGACACTGCTTGATGCAGATTCCGATGAAACCAGGGAAAAATCTCTCACCCTGTTAAAGAAGCAACTACCCAATATCAGTCAACGGCTGCAGCTGGCACTTGATAAATTGCAGGCACCGGAGGAGGAGTCAGCAAAAAACATCCAGGCCATGACCTGGTGGAAAGGACTATCGGCACGTAGAGAAAGTTCACAACTTAAATTTCTGGTAACCATAGATAAGGATACTTTAATCCCGGAAGAATTATTCGATAGCGTCCTGGAAAATCTGCTTGAAAATGCCATTCATAAAAGACAGGTTGATTCTGATATTGTGATCATCGTTAGCCTGAACATAGGACCAACTTCAATTGCGCTCACTGTCACTGATACGGGCCACGCCGTTGCACGGAAAATCAGAAAGTTGATATTAAAAGAACATGTGGCGTCAGATAATGGACATGGTATAGGGCTGTATCAGGCCGCCAGGCAGGCCGAATCCCTGGGTTACACTTTGCAACTTATAGATAATCGTGACGGTAATGTCAGCTTTCAATTATCCAGACAAATAACAAGTTAGACCTGGAGTAATATTCCAGACTTAACCACCATCCACAGCTTCTTCTTGTCATCCCGACGACAGGAGGGATCTTGCTTTTAAATGAGACTGAGTGAAAGATCCCTCCTATCGTCGGGATGACAATAATAAAGAGACCTAAGGTAACATCCCGGCCTTGACAGACATGGTTTTTAAAATGTGTGGCGATATCCAGATCAGCATATCATCATATTCAGCCCCGGCTGCCTGGCTGTAATCCTTGTCCACAAATTCATTATCACCATCCGTGTTCTGAACTTCATCATCTGAGGCGGCACTTGCCCAGTTTTTCCCATGAGAGATAACAATTGCTGGTATGCCAGTTGCAACATCAGCGGGATCACCAGAATCAATAGCATCATCCGAACTAAAAATTTCTATATCACCATCTGAACAAAGCGAAAAAGAGACACCCAATGTAGATGACCCAGTTTCACAACCTGTTCCATCATTTGTCGCAATAGTTCTGTCTGCAAAAGTTTTATCGACGTGATAAGTAAAGTTATTATCCCACTGATCAGTTCTTTTTACGCCTAAGGTAGCCCAAGGGAAATTACCTGTTTCAGTGGCACACGTATCAGCTAAAATATCTTCTTCACCATCATTTATATCGGTTGGGTCATTCGTATTAACTGTCACGCAATCCTCAGTGAGAGCATCACTACAATCTGGACAGGGCAGATGATTATTCCGTAATACATATCCGAAAAGAACTTCTTCTATGTCGTCGAGCTGTATTTGTGTTTTATTCCGTTGCTCTTCCTCAACACGCGTAGCTAATGGCTCCAGGAAACTTGTCATCATCAGGCCGAGGATGAATATCACCATGGCCATTTCAATGAGAGTAAAGCCTTGTGAAAAATATTTTGTTTTCATTTTATAAATTCAGGTCATAGATCCAGATCATGGCTTCAGGGTGATGTATCAATAATACGTATTTGATCATTAAATGTACTTATTATTCCACCTGTTTCGGCATTATCATCATTTGCATCATTGTTCTCATTTTCAAAATAGTCAGCAATAAGGCTGGAAGATCTGTCCTGTGCAGCCAGGGGGCTGCCGGCACTGACTACCAATGCACGTTTGTTATTGGCAGGTGCGCCACCACCGGTTAATGTCAGGCAAGTACCACCTGCCACGGTGCAATCAACACCTCCACCGGGACTGTCCCCGGCAGAATAGGCAACATAGGTTAATTGATGCCAGTTGTTTGCTATAAACCAGGCGGGTATCTCATCGTCATCTTCGCGTAAATAATAATCCATGTCCGCCACCTTGATGAAACCGTCGGCCCCGGCAATGGGTACCAGGGTTGCTTCTCCAATCTGCACATCGCTGCTATCAACATCAGTCATGGTTACCCACGACACGCCCGGCACAACATAATTAAGGCCCAGATCTGTATCACCAGCACTGCCATCACAATCCTCTATAGCGCTAACATCGGTATAGCCCTTACACACTACCCTGGTACGGATTTCTCCCCCACTGGTTTTGGCTTCACTGAAACCACTAAAGCGCAAACGATAAGTATATTTTCTTTCATCAATAATAGTATGGCCAGAATGGATATTGTAATTCTGACCCGTCCTTACCTCATCTTGCCCACCACCTTTTAACTTTGTAGCTGTAATTACATTTCCTGTTATATTTGTAATACGGCCAACGCCACCACCATTTGATGCATCAATATTCTCTATGACATCACCCACAACCACACTCGCCGGGAAACCACCTGTATCTGTCATAGTAAATACCGCTCCATCATCATCTGTATGCGATGTGGCCGTACCTGAATATAATGATGTCGAGATATGGATCCTGTAGGGCTCAACATCCCAATCATGGTTATGAGACTCCCCCTGGATAGTTTGATAACTGATCGTATCGGCTGCAATAAAGCCATTAATAATATGCATTTCTAATGTGCTTGTTTCCTCCAGGAAATCACCTGCTTTCACCCCGGCCGCCGGAAAATCCTGACTGCTATCATATAATTGATGGTTGGTCACTGAGGTCATGCCCGTACCACTTAGAAATGTTGTGTCTGGAGGTGATGTCCCAACACATTCGACTATGTCCGCTGTTGCCCAGACACAAACACCATCGGTGATATTATCAATCGGGGTATGCGTAATAGTGTAAGAGTCACCACTGGTAAAGGCACCGGCACTTAGCGTGGATATGGTTAATTGTGTATTAGAGTCAATCGATTGCACTACCCCGATTGCACGATCAGTCGCGGGAGTCACCACTCTATCAACAACGTCTCCAACTGCCACACCCAGATCATTAAAATTTCTAC
>QNEM01000024.1 GCA_003645215.1 Gammaproteobacteria bacterium | reverse complement strand
GAGGTCGTTCTGGTCGTCAGGGTGATGCAGGTTCCAGTCGGTTTTATCTTTCACTGGAAGATAACCTGATGCGTATATTTGCTTCGGACAGGGTTTCATCCCTGATGCAAAAACTTGGGATGGAAGATGGTGAGGCAATAGAGTCAGGATTAGTAAGTAAAGCAATTGAAAATGCGCAAAAGAAAGTTGAAGCACATAACTTTGATATAAGAAAACATCTGCTTGAATATGATGATGTCGCCAATGATCAACGGAAGGTGATCTATGAGCAGAGAAACGATCTGCTTATGGATGATGATGTGAAGGAAAATATTGAGGCGATGCGCGAAGATGTGGTGGGTGGCATAGTAGATACCTATATACCTCCAGGCAGTGTAGATGAATTATGGGATGTCGGCGGGCTGACTGAAGTCCTGGATCATGACCTTGGTCTGAATCTGGATATTGCAGCCTGGCTAGAAGGTGATTCATCGCTGCATGAGGAAACACTTAGAGAAAAAATACTGGATAGTGTCAATAATGCAGCACAGGAAAAGGAAAACCTTGTGAGTTCAGAAATCATGAGGCGGGTTGAGAAGCAGGTGATGCTGGATATTGTCGACAGACAATGGAAAGATCATCTGGTCGCAATGGATCATTTACGGCAGGGTATTAACTTGCGAAGTTATGCCGCAAAAAATCCAAAGCAGGAATACAAGCGTGAAGCCTTCGATATGTTTGTTACTATGCTGGAAAATATAAAACATGATGTTATTTCGTTCCTTTCAATGGTTCAGGTCAGGGCGGAAGAAGATGTTGCGGCAGCCGAGCAGCAACAGCAGCAACCTCAGAATATGCAGTTTAATCATGCCCCTTCACCTGATGCACTTGGAAATCAGGCAGCAGATCTGCCAGAAAACAGGGAGCTGAAGCCATTTGTTCGGGGGCAAAAGAAGATTGGGCGTAATGAGCCTTGTCCTTGTGGCTCAGGTAAAAAATACAAGCAGTGTCATGGTAAATTGAAGTAACTAGTGGAGGTTCCTTAAATACAGGATTCCCCTATGGCTGTAGGTTTAAATAATATTTCCGGACTCCTGCCTGTCAAGGGCGTGCAAGTCGCTGCCTGTTCTGCAGATATTTATAAAACAAGTAGAAAAGACCTGGCACTAATCTCATTTAGTGGCAATTCCAACTGTGCTGCTGTTTTTACACAAAATGCCTTTTGCGCTGCTCCGATTGTTATTGCCAAAGACCATATTCAAAAGGGCAAGTCTGCTCATTGTTTAATCAATTCGGGTAATGCCAATGCAGGACTGGGTGGGCAGGGGGTTGAAGCTGCTATGGATGTATGTCAGCACCTGGCAAATCAATTAAACAGCAGCGTTGAAAGTGTTTTGCCATTTTCTACAGGTGTGATTGCCGAGCCATTACCCGTTGATAAAATAAAAAATGCCATCCCTGCCTTACTGGATAATCTTGATACCGATTCGTGGCTAGATGTTGCTGATGCAATTCTTACCACGGATACTATCGCAAAAGGCATCTCAAAAAGAATCAAGCTGGCAGATGGTGAAATAACAATCACAGGAATTGCTAAAGGTTCAGGCATGATCAGACCAGATATGGCGACCATGCTTGCATTTATAGCTACGGATGCTGATATCGGAGAGAATCTTGTTCAGAGTATATTGACCGAGGCTGTTGAAGATTCGTTCAATTGTATTAATGTGGATGGTGATACTTCAACTAATGATGCCTGTTTTCTGGTTGCAACGGGGGAAAGTGATGTTGCTGAAATCAGCTCATTTGATGAAGGCACAGGATTACTATTCAGGAATGCACTTCAGGAAATATGTATTTATCTTGCACAGGCCATAGTTAGAGATGGTGAGGGTGCCAGCAAATTTATTACAATATCTGTTATGGATGGGGCATCAGTGGAAGAATCCAGGGAAGTCGCATTGACAGTGGCTAATTCTCCTCTGGTCAAGACAGCTTTTTTTGCCTCGGATCCAAACTGGGGAAGAATTCTTGCCGCTATCGGAAGAGCCCCGCTTCCCGATCTGGATATTGAAAAAATCTCTATCTCACTCAATGATGTAAAAATCGTCGAGTCAGGGAAAAGAGCAGAGATCTATACCGAGGCAGAAGGACAACGCGTCATGCAGCAGGAAGAGATAACAATCTCTATTTCCCTGGGCAGGGGAAATGCCAGCGCTATAATCTGGACCTGTGATCTTTCGCATGAGTATATCCGTATTAATTCCGAATATCGTTCGTAAAATTCTTTATGAACCCTGATGTCTTGCATGTTGCAGTAGGCGTTATTAAAAACAACAACAATCAAGTACTACTGTCACGAAGGCCATCAAATGTTCATCAGGCTGATTTGTGGGAGTTTCCTGGAGGTAAACTGGAACCAGGAGAAACAGTCAGGCAGGCCTTATCCAGGGAATTAAATGAAGAACTCGGACTCACTGTAAAATCAGCAAAGCCATTGATCAGAATATATCATGACTATGATGAGCATTCTGTGCTGCTTGATGTATGGCAAATAGACTCATGGGACATGGGTTTGGTGGATTGCAGTGCTCAACAAGTTCAACAAGGACAGGAAGGTCAAAAAATAGAGTGGGTCGATATTTCGAGTCTAGGTGCTCGTGATTTTCCAGCAGCAAACAGGGCCATCATTAAGGCGGTACGGCTACCTGATTTTTATTTGATCTGTCCTGAACCTGAGGCTGATACCAGGAAGTACATCAATAATTTCAGGGCATGTATCTCTGCAGGTGTTCGTTTATTTCAGCTTAGATTTGGTCAACAAGCACACTATGACAGGCATGAAGCACTAATCACCGAGCTTCTTGAATTGTGCAAGACCAGCAATTCACGATTATTGATTAATAGTTCGCCTGAGTATGCAGTTAAGATAGGTGCTCATGGTGTCCATCTGAACAGCACGAGATTGATGGAGTTTTATGAACGGCCACTTGATAAAAAATTTCTGGTCTCTGCATCATGCCATGATGCTATCGAGTTGGAACATGCATCTAAGATAGATGTTGATTTTGCGGTTTTATCACCGGTAAATAAAACCAGCAGTCATGCATCTGCAGTGCCATTGGGCTGGGGTAAATTTAATGATCTTGTAGAGCCGGTATGTGTTCCAGTCTATGCCCTTGGCGGTATGTGCGCTGAAGATATGAAAAAATCTCGTGAATCTGGTGCCCAGGGAGTTTCTGTTCTTAGTGGTATCTGGAACTATGATGATGTAGAAAAAGCAGTGAATAAATATTTAAAGGATGATTCCTGTACTTAAGGGTTTCTCAATGCTTTATGCTGGATTCATCCTCCAGGTATTGTGATTCTTGAGAATTTTCTTCTGAGTTTATTGCATACTTACCTTCAATCCATTCACCAAGGTCAATCAGCTTGCAGCGATGACTGCAAAATGGGCGATACTCATTTTTCGGTGAATATTCAGTTGCTTTTCCACACTCAGGACATTCGATTGATTTCTTCATAAAATGCAACAGTGTAGTTCGAATTCTACAGCATCATCGGTTTGAACCGGTCTGGATGAAGTTGAAGATTGCTCCATAAAACGTATGGTGAAGCGATGCTTGCCACCACTTATCTCAGGAAAATAGTTACAGTCATCAGGCAGGAAAACACGAATTAACTGACAGGGTAGTTTTGATTCAATGGGTTGTTGGTAGAACCCTGACTCGGCATTTTCAATAACAGGTGTTGTGCTATTCCTCAACATAAGCAAAGCGATGGTCAGAGATTCCTGTATCACTAAAAAATCCTGTTTCCAGTTATTCAGATCATCATGTCTGGATTGTGCTGGTTTGTGTAGCCAGTGATGAAAGGCAGGGAGATCAAAATTACAGGTTCCGCCTGGTATAGAAACCCTTTGTTTTATGGAAGTAATTAATTCATCATTTTTCAGGCTTTGACCGGGTTGAAACTCACTATCTCGCAGAGTATTAAGGTAATCGTTAATATTGCTTAAAATATCATTTAGTCTTTGATGATCTACATTTGGATTATTTTTTAATACGTCCAAAGTGATCGTGTGTTTCTCCAGTTCCTTGATTAAATCACTTTTCAGGTCAGAGCGTGTGATTAGATCGAGGATTTCCAACAAGTATGAAATCGCTATTCTACTGTCCCATTGGCTATCCTGTGGTAGATGATGATCTGCAATATTAAACAAATGCTCGAGGCGCAGAAAACTCCGCACACGTTCATTTAATGGTTGCTCATATATGACTCTTTTTTCCAAGTAGATAACCAGCTATAGGTGGATGTAATTGTTAATTGTCCTGTACTTGTGCGATGCAAGCAACAAATCCAGGTTAAATATTTGAGTAAAACTCGTGCAGCTCATAGATTTTCTTGCGTAGATCATTGATATCACCATTATTGTCCACAATATCATCAGCAGCTGAAAGACGTTCATTTCGGGATATCTGGGAATCAATAATCGCATTAATATCATTCTTGTCTGTTTTGTCTCTATTCGACGCACGCTCTAATTGTTGTTCCCTGGGGACGTCGATTACCAGAATTCTGTCGACAGTTTTAGAGGCACCGGTCTCTAACAGTAGAGGTATGGATATGATGCAATATCTGGAATTTATATTTTCGACCTGGGCAGAGATCTCCTTGTAGACAGCCGGATGCAATATATTCTCCAGCTTTTTACGATCAAGGTTATTTGCAAATACTTTATCACGTATTATTTTTCTATCTAGAGTTCCATCATTCGAGATTACTTCTTCTCCAAATATCCTGATTATTTCTTCAAGTGCAGGCATGCCCGGTTTCACCAGCTCATGTGCGATTATATCTGCATCGATGACAGGGACACCAAGCTCAGTGAATATTTCACATGCAGTTGTTTTTCCACTGCCAATACCACCTGTCAAACCAATTCTTAAGACCATAGTACTTATCGGACTAGAAACTGCCTAGATAGAGACTCGTTAACTGATCGCCCCAGATTAACGCAATCCATCCTGCGATGGCAAGATAGGGCCCAAAGGGGAAAGCAGCGGCTTTGTCCCGGCCTTTAAAAATGATCATTGCGATACCGATCACCGTTGCGGTAATTGAAGACAATAAGATAATCAGTGGTAAATATTGCCACCCAAGCCATGCGCCTAAAAGCGCCAAAAGTTTAAAATCACCGTAACCCATGCCTTCTTTGCCAGTGGCTGCCTTGAAGGTGATAAATATAATCCATAGAATGCCGTAACCAAGCATTGCTCCGATAAGGCTGGAATAGATGTCGGTGAAAATACCAAAAATATTACAGGCCAGTCCTAACCACAAAAATGGCAGTGTTATATCATCCGGTAATAAGGAGTGTTCCAGATCGATTATACTCAGACTAATAAGAGCCCATGTTAAAAACACAGCACCCAGAGTTTGCAGGCTGAAGCCAAAGTGCCATGCTACATAGGCAGTCATCAAGCCCGTAACAATTTCAATGATTGGATATTGAGGAGAAATCTTTACCTTACACGAGCTGCAACGACCCTTGAGAAAAAGATAGCTTATGACGGGTATATTCTCCAGAGCAGTTATTTTATGCTTACAGGCAGGGCAGGTTGACCTTGGTAAGGTTAAATTAAATTTCTCCTGCTCTGTTACATCTTTATTCTTTATATCCAGCAATTCGCAACATTGCTCACGCCAGTCTCGTTGCATCATTATTGGCAATCGATAGATGACTACATTCAGGAAACTGCCGATGCACATACCAAGTAATGTCATAGCGAAGACAAAAAAAACGGGCTGAGATTGGAAAACTTGTATGATTAACATAGCGATGTTCGTTGATAGTAGTTGATCCGGGCAGATGCATTGCTCACCATGAGTGACGCTCTACAGAATGAGAATGTTGGGTTAATCTCTTTGCTGCTGCCTGAGGTCTATACCACAGCACCCATCTTGAATATGGGCAGATACATGCCAATAACGATACCACCAATGACAACACCGAGAAATGCCATGATGGCTGGCTCGAGTAAACTTGTCAGTGCTTCAACGGCATCATCAACTTCCTGCTCATACCAGTCCGCAACTTTACCAAGCATGGTATCAATTGAACCTGATTCCTCACCAATAGCGACCATTTGGATGACCATATTTGGAAAAAGACCAGTCTCACGCATACTGGCCTGGAGTTGGGTGCCAGTGGAAATTTCGTCTCTAATCTTTATACATGCGTCATAAAAAATGATGTTACCACAGGCTCCTGCAACGGAGTTCATTGACTCAACCAGAGGAGTACCAGCTGCAAACATAGTCTCCAGGGTACGGGCAAAACGGGCAATGGCTGATTTTTCCAGGACATTTCCAATGATGGGAATTTTGAGTGACATCCTGTCAAGAAAATGAGCGAATGGGATGGATCTTTTATGCAGTTCCAGAAACGCAAATACTGTACCAATAATAGCCGCAAATATGGCCCACCACCATTGGACAAAAAAATCTGACATATCGATAAGCATCTGTGTAAGTGCCGGGAGATCTGCTCCAAAACTTCCGAATAATTCACTGAATTGAGGTATTACGAAGATCATAAGAATAGTCACAACAATGCCCGCAACGACAATAACGGCGGCTGGATAAAACAAAGCAGCTTTAATCTTTGATTTTAAATACTCTGTTTTTTCCATATAGGTGGCGAGTTTATGCAAAATGGCTTCGAGAATACCTGCATGCTCGCCTGCTTCGACCAGGTTGCAATAGAGTTCATTGAATTGTAGAGGTCTTTTCCTTAACGATTCTGTAAGACTATTACCTGCCTCGACATCGGCCTTAACCCCTAAGATCAGATCCTGCATCCTTGCATTTTCATGCCCTCTACCAATGATCTCAAAAGATTGAACCAGAGGTACGCCAGACGACATCATGGTGGCTAACTGACGGCTGAATATTGTAATGTCCTTGGGTGTTATTTTTTTACCACCACCACCACCAAGAAGTGATTTTGGTTTTTTCTTCACTTTCAGTGGATTAATTCCCTGTCGGCGAAGTTGAGCCTTTACCAAGGCATCACTTTTACCACTCATTTCGCCCTTAACAAGTTTCCCCTGTTTATCTTTGCCTTCCCATACGAACATTACCGCTTGTTTTGCTGCTGCCATGGTTGTTCCCTTATTCGACGGTTACTCGGTTGACTTCAGTGAGACTGGTAACACCCTGTCTGGCCTTTGCCAGGCCTGATTTGCGTATATCCCAGACGCCTTCTTCTGCAGCTTGATCGGCGAGTTGTACTGCATTAGCACCCTCGATAATCAATCTTTTCATTGCATCAGAGATAGGCATGACCTGGTAGATGCCCGCCCGACCTTTGTAACCACTGGGACAATCATCACCACCATCACCTGGTTCATATAATGTGAATCCCTCTTTGATTTCTTCTTCCGTGTAACCTTCATCCAATAACACTTCCTTGGGTAGTTCCACGGCTTTCTTATAGTCCGGGTGTACTCTTCGTAGCAGGCGCTGTGCGGTAATCAGGTTGATGCTGGTGGCAACGGCAAAGGCCTGGATGCCCATATCCTGTAATCGTGTCAATGTTTGCGGTGCGTCATTGGTATGTAATGTGGACATGACCATATGGCCGGTCTGAGCGGCCTTGACTGCAATACCTGCTGTGCCGAGATCACGAATTTCTCCGACAAGAATAATATCCGGATCCTGGCGTAAAAAGGCTTTTAAAGCCTTTTCAAAGGTCATGCCTGTTTTCTCGTCGATCTGTACCTGGTTGACACCGGGTAAGTTAATTTCGACGGGATCTTCTGCGGTGGAGATATTGATGTCCACCTGGTTGAGGATGTTGATGCCTGTATACAATGACACGGTCTTGCCACTACCCGTTGGGCCGGTAACCAGAAACATGCCATAAGGTTTGTGCAAGTTCTCCAGAAAGACCTCTTTCTGTGCATCTTCATAACCTAACTGGTCAATCTGCAGGGCTGCAGCATCCGAGTCCAGAATACGCATTACGATCTTTTCGCCAAACAATGTCGGGCAGGTGCTCACACGAAAATCAATGGACTTGGACTTGGATAACTTCAGCTTGATACGACCGTCCTGAGGTACGCGCCGCTCGGAGACATCCATTCGCGACATGACCTTGATACGCGCTGCAATCTTTCTAGTCAGTGCCAGCGGGGGTTTGGCAACCTCCTCCAATACACCATCGATACGGAAGCGCACGCGATAGAATTTTTCATAAGGTTCAAAGTGCAGGTCAGATCCGCCTTTTTTGATGGCATCGAGCAAAACCTTGTTTACAAATCGGACAACAGGGGCATCGTCAACTTCTGAATCATCATCATCAGCCTTATCTCCGTCCTCTGCAACTTCGAGGCCATCCAGATCGTCCAGATCATCATCATCCATATCATCCAGGCCACCATCAGCGTCATCCAGTGCACTTTCAATGGCCTTGGCGAGTTTGCCTTCTTCGACCAGGACGGCTTCGGTATTCATACTGACTGCAAACTTTATTTCGTCGAGTGCCAGCAGATTGGTAGGGTCAGAGACCGCCAGATAAAGACGTTTGCCGCGCTTGAATATTGGTAGTGCGTGATGTTTCTGCACAAGGTCTTCTTTGACCAACTTGGTGATATCAGGATCAATCTCGATACTTTTTATGTCAAGCAGAGGAACACCAAACTCCTGAGATGCAGCGAGAGCGATTTTGTCACCAGGGACGATATCATTCTCAACCAGATACGATACCAGAGGGGTCTTCTTTTTGAGGGCATCCTGATGTGCTTTTTCCGCTGCTTCTTGCTCAAGCAAACCATCAAGTACCAGCTTACGCGCAAGACCACTTAAATGAATCTTTGTTGTTGTCACGGCCATATTCTGATTTTCAGCTTGTTTCAAAGGATTGACGCCTAAATATTAGATTATATTGAGAAAATAACCAACAGTTTTGATGATTTTTCTCTACAAAAATCTGTAGGAATACTGATATTTGAGAACTAAAACCAGAGAATTCGAAATTTACTGAAATCAGGTTTACAGTTTATTCATTAATTTATCGCGATGCAGCAAAATATATAAGCTTGCTTATTATATTACGGGAGATTAAACACTGAATACTAAATCGCCTTTCTTCGTATCGATTTTAATAGTTTCACCAGCAGCATAGTTGCCTGACAATATTTCCTTTGCCAGGGGTGTTTCCAGTTGGTTCTGTATCACTCTTTTTAGAGGCCTTGCGCCATACACAGGATCAAATCCGGCATTACCCAGTAGATCCAGAGCGGCAGGTGATATTTGTAACTGGAAATCTAGTTCCTGCAGACGTTTTCTAAGGTGGTTTATCTGGATATCGGCAATTTCCCTGACTTCTTCTTTCTGCAGTGCATGAAAGACGACGATATCATCGATACGATTAATAAATTCTGGTCTGAAGTGTCCGGAGACGATATTCAGAACAGTCGTCTTCATATCTTCATATTTATCACTCTCACTATCAGCTGTTGATGACAGGGCCTGAATCTCTGCCGAACCCAGATTTGATGTCATGACGATCACTGTATTACGAAAATCGACCGTTCGTCCCTGCCCATCCGTCAAACGTCCATCATCGAGCACCTGTAACAACACGTTAAAAACATCAGGATGCGCCTTTTCTACCTCATCGAGCAAGACCAGGCTATAGGGTCTGCGCCTGATTGCCTCCGTAAGATAGCCTCCCTGTTCATAGCCCACGTACCCCGGAGGTGCGCCTATGAGTCTCGCGACGGCATGCTTTTCCATATATTCAGACATATCGATACGTATCAGCGCCTCTTCAGTATCAAACAGAAATTCCGCCAGTGTTTTACAGAGCTCAGTCTTGCCTACGCCGGTAGGACCCAGGAACATAAAACTGCCGTTGGGGCGATCTGGATCTGCCAATCCAGCCCGTGAACGCCTGATGGCATCTGAGACCGAGGCAATGGCCTCATTCTGACCAATGACTCGCTGGTGTAAAAAGTCTTCCATGTGTAGAAGTTTTTCTTTTTCACCTTCCAGCATTCTGGAAACCGGTATGCCCGTCCATTTAGAGACAACCTCTGCAATTTCATTTTCAGTCACTTTATTACGCAACAATTGTGTACTCTGAACCTCAGATTGTTCCAGCTGTTCAAGTTCTTTTTCCAGTTCAGGGATAATTCCATATTGAAGTTCTGACAGGCGACTAAGATCACCAGCACGCCTGGCAGTCTCGAATTCCATGCGCGCACGCTCCAGTTTTTCCTTGCTCTGGTGTGATCCCTGCAAGGCAGCCTTTTCTGAAAGCCAGATCTCTTCCAGATCCGCGTATTCTCTTTCAATATTATCGATATCCTGCTCAAGAACCTTGAGACGATTTTTTGTTGCCTCATCCGTTTCTTTCTTCAGGGCCTCTCGCTCAATCTTCATCTGGATAAGACGCCTTTCAAGACGATCCATGGATTCGGGTTTGGAGTCTATCTCTATACTGATGCGGCTTGCTGCTTCATCGATCAGATCGATGGCCTTGTCCGGGAGTTGCCTGTCGGTGATATATCGATGGGAGAGTTTTGTCGCGGCGATGATCGCCGGATCTGTAATTTGAACATTGTGATGAACCTCGTAACGTTCTTTCAAGCCGCGCAAGATAGCAATGGTGTCCTCTAGACTGGGTTCATTTACCAGGACTTTCTGAAAACGTCTCTCCAGGGCCGCGTCCTTTTCAATGTTTTCTCTAAATTCGTTCAGTGTGGTGGCACCAATGCAATGTAATTCACCACGAGCAAGTGCCGGTTTCAGCATATTTCCCGCGTCCATTGAACCTTCAGCCTTGCCGGCACCGACCATGGTATGGACTTCATCGATAAACAAAATGATTTGGCCTTCCTGTTTTGCCAGGTCATTGAGGACAGCCTTAAGGCGTTCTTCAAATTCTCCACGGAATTTCGCCCCAGCGATTAAGGCACCCATGTCCAGAGAAAGCAGGCGCTTGTTCTTCATGGCTTCAGGGACTTCTGCATTAATAATTCTTTGGGCAAGACCTTCGACAATGGCTGTTTTACCGACCCCCGGCTCACCAATTAATACGGGATTGTTCTTGGTGCGTCTTTGCAGTACCTGTATTGTGCGTCTGATCTCTTCATCCCTGCCGATAACAGGATCAAGCTTACCTTGCTCGGCACGCTCGGTGAGGTCAATGGTATATTTTTCCAGGGCCTGACGGTTCTCCTCGGCATTAGGATCATCTATGTTTTGTCCATCACGAATATCATTAATCGCATTTTCAATACTTTGTTTGTTGGCCCCACAGGATTGCATCAGTCTGCCTAGCTCACCCTTGTCTTCAATGGCGGCCAGGGCAAACAACTCACTCGAAATATATTGATCATTTCTCTGCTGGGCGTACTTGTCTGTCAGGTTTAATAAACGATCCAGATCTTTGGAGATATGAACTTCTCCTCCCGCGCCACTTACCTGTGGTAGTTTCTCCAGGGCATTACCAAGTTGCGAGCGCAACAGATTGGTGTTCATACCTGATGTATTTAATATATGCCTGAGGCTACCACCCTCCTGATCCAGCAAGGCGGTCATCAGATGAATGGGTTCGATAAACTGTTGATCCCGCCCAAGAGCCAGGCTCTGGGCATCAGCCAGCGCCATTTGAAATTTTGAAGTTAATTTATCAACACGCATTAAAATTTTCCTCTGAATCGTAAAGTCTTATCTATAAGTGAGGGCAGAAACAAAGAATTCAAGCTGGATTCTCGAAGTGTAGATCGCGAAGTGTATTTCGCTGGTAATCAATCAAAAAAGAGAGCTTATGTTTTCCATTACCTTCTCCCGACATACGATATACAAAACACAAATTCCTTGATCTAATACACGCCAATATCGAGGTAAGAACGCGAGATCTTGGAGACTGCAACCACATAGGAAGCTGTGCGAAAATCATTTATCTTTTTATTGGATTCCTTGGCCTGGCTGATCTGTTGGTAGGCAAGCCGCATGGTATCATCAAGGCCTGAACGTACCAGATCCAGCTCGTCAGCACCGCGTACAATCTCCGCTTCAAGCCAATCCGGGACATCATTACCAGTCATTGCTTCAATGGCACTGATCACATGACGACCACGCATTTCGTCATAACGTCGCTCCATCCGGCCAAAACGGATATGTGAAAGATTACGTATCCATTCAAAATAAGACACGGTAACACCGCCTGCATTGACATAGGCATCAGGCAAGATGGTGATACCGCGTTTATTGAGTATTTCATCTGCTTCAAAAGTGACAGGTCCATTAGCCGCTTCACAGATAAGGTTGGCCTTAATATTTTCGGCGTTATTTACCGTGATCTGGGATTCCAATGCGGCAGGGATCAAAATATCACAATTTAACTCCAGTGCTTTCAATCCATCTTCTGAATAGCTTGCATCAGGAAAACCATGAACATTTCCATCGTTTTCATTCATGTATTGTCGGACATGTTCAACACTTAGTCCGTCATCATTAATCAGGACACCATCCCGTTCAATGATGGCAATAATTTTTGCCTCATCTTCTTCTTCCAGTAATTTTGCTGCGTGATAACCAACATTGCCCAGACCCTGTATGACGATGCGCATATCACCCAGGCCACCTTTGATACCTGCTGCCTTCAGATCAGCAGGATGGCGGAAAAACTCACGCAAGGCATAAACAACACCGCGACCCGTTGCCTCTGTGCGACCTTGTATTCCTCCATGATGCACAGGTTTACCAGTAACGCAGCCCTGGTAATCGATGTCTTCAGGATGAAGCTGTTTGTAGGTATCCATAATCCAGGCCATTTCCCTTGCCCCGGTACCTACATCCGGTGCCGGGACATTAGTCGCCGGACTTAGAAACCCTTTGCGCACCAGTTCGCGAGTGAAGCGCCGGGTAATAAGGTGCATTTCGTCCCGGCTGTAATCCCGTGGGTCAATCAATAATCCACCTTTCGAACCACCAAAAGGGACATCGACAATGGCGCATTTATAGGTCATAAGAGCTGCCAATGCTTCTACTTCATCCTGGTTTACGATATGCGCAAATCGTATTCCCCCTTTTGCAGGTAAGCGATGTGTACTGTGCGTAGCACGCCAACCTGTGAAAACTTTAATTTTATTCTTAATGGTGACAGGAAACTGGATCTGAAGTACGGCATCACAGGATTTAATGGCATTGGCTACACCTGGATCGGTGCCGAGCGCCTTAAATGCTCGATCCACCATATGATCGACACTTTCACTAAAGGTAAAACGAGATTTTTTAGTAGTCATGAAGATTCCCTGTTTAGCTTGTTTATGTTATTCCGAAAACCAGTTGTTCAATTCCATTCCTCAAGCTTAGTTCATGCTGGATTAACTATCTATCCAGATCAGGCTTGCTGTACGTCCAGTAGTTCCATCCCGACGATGGGAAAAAAAACGGGTTTGCTCAGAATACGTACAATAAGGGCTGGTAGAAATATGCCCTACCTGCAAAGTAGTCAATTGCTTGTTTACCAGTTGTTTTAGATCCATCAACCAATGTTCCGCACCTGTTTCAATAAAACATTCTTCAGCACCCGCAAAGACTTTCCCGGCAGCATGGTAAACAGTTGTATCTATTTCATAGTGAGCCGCACTGATACAAGGTCCAAGCCAGGCCATAATATTCTTATTAGGACAGGTAAATTTTTCAAGTGCGACAGAAATGATATTTTTGCTAAATCCTCGCCAACCAACATGTACCGCCGCAATCTGTGTCCCTTCGTTATTACACAATAATAGAGGTAGACAGTCTGCGGTCATAACAGCACATACTTTATTTGCCTCTGTTGCGTAACTCCCATCTGCGGTGTTAATTATTGTTTCTGAATTTTCCTGCGAATCCAGACGAATAATATTATTTCCATGTTCCTGATTAAGCCAGACAGGTTCTGCGGGTAACTTCAATTCCCTGGCAAGTCGTTCCCTGTTCCTCAAAACACAGCCTTGCTCATCGTTTACATGCATTCCGAGATTGAGCTGATCATAGGGAGGTTTACTGACCCCACCGGAACGCAGGGTGCTTCCAGCATGAATATGAGGAGGCGCGGGCCAGTCTGCCGCAAGCCAGGCCAGCTCATTTGGGTTATTTTTCATTGCTGTTTTGCATCTAGTTCAAGTGCATCGATAAGTTCTGTCATATCTTCGGGAACAGGTGCTTTCCATGTCATTGATTCATCATTCTGTGGATGTAACAGTTGAATCGCGCGTGCATGCAGGGCCTGTCTCGGAAAGGAAGTAACGATGCTGGCAAGCTTCGGATCCATTCCTTTCACCAGTTGTTTCTTGGTGCCATACACAGGATCACCAACGATAGGGTAGTGACACCATGTCATATGCACACGGATCTGATGCGTCCTGCCGGTCTCCAGGTTGACCTGCAACTGTGTGTGATGCCTGTATTTTTTAAT
>QNEM01000023.1 GCA_003645215.1 Gammaproteobacteria bacterium | reverse complement strand
TTTACCCAGTTCGTGATCCTGCCTTAGCTCGCGCAGACCTGAGACAATATCCAGCAACTTAAAGGTCCAGTAGCCCGTGGTGTCCATCACCCATAGCCAGGAAAGATCGGTAAACAGTGTCACGCCAATAAGTGCCATCGTCATTAATATGAGCGTGCTACCCGTATCACCAAAGTTTGAGCCGAACGTAGATCCAAGTGCCTCACCAAGGATTCCGCCAGCACCTTTAATTTCCATGGGCAAGCCATCGCCTACACGAAAATGAAGCCAGGCCAGACCACATGCCCCGATAATTGCCAGAATAAATCCCACGGCACGAATGGCATAGTGCCCATAATTTACAGGTTCTTCATTTTGTATCGATTTAAAGATCCGCCAACCGCTATAGGCGAGAATAAGCGGAAAGGTATAACCAAGATAACCAAACAGGTATAACAGGATGTCGGCTACCCATGCGCCGACAATGCCAGTGTTATTCTGAATCACATCTGCAGAGGTAGAATGTGACCAGGCAGGATCACTAGGATAGTAACTTGCAAGTGCTATAAACAGGAATATAGAAACAGCAGCGAGACAGATGACACTGACTTCTCTGATGTTTTTCAGTATTTGGCTACTGAGGGGTCTTCCTGGAATTTGTTTACGTTTGGCCTGTGCCATTTAACCTTGCCATTTGATGATCTTAAACCTGATTAACTAGAAACTGCCCTATTATCATGTTTAATAAGAATTATTTCTATATTAAAAACGTGTTTTTCTGTATTAAAAATCCTGCATTGAGCATTTTGCCAGTCGTTATGGATTAACGTAACATAACGAACTTTTATCCGCCCTGTAATTTCCCATTTCGGAGTGAAAAATGAGTGAAAACAAACATTGTCGTCTACTGATTCTGGGCTCAGGTCCCGCAGGTTACACGGCTTCTTTATATGCTGCACGTGCCAACCTTTCCCCGGTATTAGTTACTGGCATTGAACAAGGTGGTCAATTGATGACGACGACCGATGTTGATAACTGGCCTGGTGATGTTGATGGTTTGCAAGGTCCGGATTTAATGGGACGCATGCTTGAGCATGTTAAACGTTTTGATACAGAAATTATTTTTGATCAAATTCATACCGTTGATCTGAAGCAGAAACCTTTTGTCCTGGAAGGTGATTCTGGGACTTATACCTGTGATGCGTTAATCATTGCGACGGGTGCCTCGGCTAAATACCTTGGATTGCCTTCAGAAGAGACCTTCAAGGGCAAAGGGGTTTCTGCATGTGCAACCTGTGATGGATTTTTTTATCGTGGCCAGGAGGTTGCTGTTATTGGTGGGGGCAGCACAGCGGTAGAAGAAGCCCTGTATCTTTCAAATCTTGCTTCAAAGGTAACGGTCGTTCATCGTCGCGATCAGTTTCGCTCCGAAAAGATCCTTGCTGATCGTCTGCAAGAAAGGGCTGAAAATGGAAATGTTGTGATTGAATGGGATCATGAACTAGATGAGGTCCTGGGTGATGACTCAGGCGTCACCGGTATGCGCATCAAACATTCAAAAACTGGTGCAAGCAAAGACATAGACCTGAAAGGCGTTTTTATAGCCATTGGTCACCAGCCCAATACTTCGATCTTTGATGGACAGCTGGATATGAATAATGGATATATCAGGGTTAAAAGTGGTCAACAGGGTCAGGCCACGATGAGCAGCATTCCAGGTGTGTTTGCTGCTGGAGATGTTGCGGATCACATCTATCGACAAGCAATCACTTCGGCTGGTAGTGGCTGTATGGCGGCATTGGATGCAGAAACTTACCTTGATGATCTTGCTGTATAAGACAGAAGCTGTAATTACTTACACACACTGCTATAGAAACTGACACCACGACTGGAAAAATCGTATTAACCATGTGATTATCTTTACACATGCCATTATCGACTAAAGTATTCAAAAAGCAGATCCGTCGTATGCTACATTCAATCGTTTTTATACTTGTTTCAGTCTGGGTGCTTCTTTCCCTGTTGTTGTATTTGTTCCAGCCGAAGTTTGTTTATTTTCCTCTATCAGAAATAGATTACACCCCTGATATGGCAGGACTTGCCTATGAAGATATCTATTTTAAAACTGAAGATGATGTCGAATTGAATGCCTGGTTTATTCCTGTTGAAGGTGCAAGGAAAACACTGTTATTTTTTCATGGTAATGGTGGAAATATTTCTCACCGACTTGATAGCCTGAAAATATTTCATGAATTGGGGCTTTCGGTCTTTATTATCGATTACCGTGGTTATGGACAAAGTCAGGGAACAACAAGTGAACAAGGTACCTATAAAGATGCTGAAGCTGCCTGGCAATATCTAACGGAATCACGTGGTATCCCGGACAAGGATATAATTATTTTCGGCCGATCAATGGGCGGTGGCGTAGCTACCTGGCTAAGTATTCAACACACACCCGATTTATTGATACTGGAATCCACGTTTACATCGGTCGCGGATATGGCGAAGCACTACTACCCTTATTTACCGGCACATTTACTTACCCGGATTAAATATGCATCTATCGACAGGATAGGAGCTATCCAATGCCCTATTTTATTTTCACACAGCCAGACTGATGAAATTGTTCCTTTTGAACTAGGTCTCCAGTTATTTAAACAGGCACAGGCACCAAAAATGTTTATGCAACTTGAGGGTGGTCACAATGATGGATTTATTGTTACTGGCCGTTCATATGTTAATGGAATTAAAGAGTTCCTGAATACTTATGGTGATACTTACGGTGAGACCTATCATTGACATTACTTAATCGTATTGAAGAAACGGGGAATCGCCTTCCTGATCCTGCAACTTTATTTGACATAGGCACAGGTATCATCATGATATTGTCATGGTTGGCTACAACCATGTCATGGCAAGTGCATAGTGAATTAACCGGCACACTTATCACACAAAACCTGCTCTCATCAGATGGTATCTGGTGGCTGTTAAGTAATATGGTAAATAATTTTATTAAATTTCCACCCCTGGCTATCGTCCTGGTGGGAATGCTGGGCATAGGCCTGGCAGAAAGGTCCGGCTTCCTTCCTGCTCTATTACGTCGTTCGATCCTGTTGGTGCCACAATCCCTGTTAACCCCTGCCACAATATTCCTGGGAATCATGTCATCAATGGCGCTGGATGCCGGGTATGTTGTGCTGCCGCCAATCGCTGCTGCACTTTATATTGCTGCGGGACGTTCGCCACTTACGGGGATCGCGGCAGTCTTCGCAGGTATCTCGGCGGGTTTCAGTGCAAATTTGTTAATCACCGCACTAGATCCATTACTTTCTGGCTTGACACAAACGGCCGCACAAATTCTGGTTGCAGATTATCAGGTGGCAGTGACTGCCAACTGGTGGTTTATGTTGGCATCAACAATCCTGCTGACCCTTGTCGGTTGGGCAGTGACTGCGTGGTTTGTCGAACCTCGCGTTGGTTCTGATCACGATCTTGTTTCTGACAATGAACAGGTATTAAATCTGGAAGACAGTATTGAGAAAAAGGGATTAGTGCATGCACTACTGGCGACAGGTATCGCACTGATCATTACAGCTCTGTTAATTACTGTTCCAGGGGCACCTTTATATGGTGCAGGCTCCCATTTTTCCCGCTGGATTGAGGCAACAGTTCCCTTGTTGTTTATATTGTTTTTTGTGCCAGGAATAGTCTTTGGCCTGTCTACTGGCAAGATTAAAAATGACAAAGATGTGGTGAAGATGCTGGGTGACACGATCGCACATCTGGCTCCCTATATCGTCATGGCATTTTTTGCCGCACAGTTTATTGAATGTTTTAAATACACTGGCCTGGGTAAAATACTGGCCATTACCGGTGGTCAATGGCTGGTTGCCATGCAATTTGATGCCTCTATGTTGCTGACTGGTTTTATTTTAATGGCCATGTCGGCAAATTTATTGATAGGTTCAGCTTCAGCAAAATATGCCTTCCTGGCGCCGGTATTCGTCCCCATGCTGATGCAGGTTGGCTTTTCTCCAGAATTGACACAGGTCGCATATCGCATAGGCGATTCTCTCACCAATGTAATCACACCTATGAATCCTTATATGATCATTGTCCTGGTGGAGTTACAAAGATATAGAAAAAATGCAGGTTTTGGCACCCTAATCGCCCTGATGCTGCCCTATACCGTGGTATTCAGTATTATCTGGATAGCCATGCTACTGATCTGGATGAGCACTGGATTTCCATTGGGCCCCGGTGGCGGGCTATTTATCAGTCTATAATTAAGTCTAATACGAAAGATATACCAGGAATGATAAACCAGAAAAAATATATGCTAGAATTCGCGCTCGAAAATCGGGGCGCAAGGGTTTGCTCCATAATGAACAGTAAAGATCAGGTTTTAATATAAATGTCGGATAAAACTATATACAAGGTTATTTTTCAGAATCAGGGCAACATCTACGAGATCTTTGCCCGTAGCGTTCATGAAGGTGAAATGTTTGGCTTTATTGTCGTTGAGGAAATTGTGTTTGGTGAGAGGTCATCGGTGCTTGTCGATCCATCTGAAGAAAAGCTGAAATCCGAGTTTAATGAAGTTACACGGACCTATGTCCCAATGCATTCGATCATACGCATTGATGAGGTTAAAAAGGAAGGCGCTGCGAAAATAACAGAGTTACCGGAAACTGGCAGTAATGTGACTTCATTCCCTGTCTATACCTCAGGCAAAGACAACAGTAAAACCTGATAGTCAATAATCTTTCTGGCTTTATCCTTGAAGTGTTTCCACATGTACCTTGACCGCACTGGCAAGTCCATCCAGGTTATAACCTCCTTCCAGAACTGAAACGACACGGCCATCACAATATTGATCAGCGAGTTGCATGACCATCATTGTGATTTGCCGATAGCCTGCATCGGATATATCGAAACAACCCAGCAGATCATCCTGACGGCTATCAAAACCTGCGGATATCAGTATTAAATCCGGTTTAAAGCGTTGTGCGGCTGGTAACAATTTTTCTTTAAAGGCCGAGATAATATCTTTATCTGTGGAATGACAATCAAGATGAACATTTATATTCAGGCCTTTACCTGCACCTTCGCCAATGTTTGCGGGATTGCCAGTGCCTGGATAGGCATAATAATCATGGGTTGAGAAATAAAGTACGCTGGGATCGGAATAAAAGAAAGCTTCTGTGCCATTACCATGATGGTAATCCCAGTCAACGATCAATATTTTTTTAAAACCGTAGTTTTGCTGGGCGTAACGGGCGGCTATAGCGACACCATTATAGAAACAAAAGCCTTCCACCCGGCCTGTATTTCTCGCGTGATGTCCCGGTGGACGTGTTGCGCAAAACGCATTTTTTAATCTGCCACTACAAACCTCATCGGTTGCAGCCAATATTGCGCCAACCACGGCCAAGGCTACTTCATTTGATTGCTTGTGATTTAATTCAAGTGCCTGAATGTGTTCTGCCGTATGAATCAAGGCCAGCTCTTGTAATATATCCTGCTTCGGTTGAATTCTGCTTAAATATTGTAGTAATCCTGATTGTTCCATGGTTTTCATTATGCTGAGTAGCCGATCCGGAGATTCCGGGTGACCCTTCTCTAGCCAATGTTCGAGAAATAAATCATCGTAAACAAAGCCAGTGCCTTGCTTTTGGGCGGCTGCCAGTGTGATTTTTAATGGGCTAAATAACAGGACACTTGCCTGTAATAATTTAAGAAAGTTTCTACGATTCATCCTTTCTACTCAGTCATTCGAGTCATTAGTCATTTAATAATTTACCTATGCTCTTGATAATTCAGATCAAGTTATATTAATTATTACAATAATATCAATGAGATAAATATTAATATTCATGTTTTTTCTATTGCTGTTTCTTGTTATATTATAGGCAAGATGAGACGAAACATAATTCTTACACTATTCCTGTTAAGTATATCAGTGCAAGGTCAGGCCCAGGCACAATGGAATGTCGTGTCACACACGGACACGGATTCCGGATATCAAACACGTATCGCTACCATTGAGAATGATGACGGCTATAAACTGGAGATATATCGAGATGTGAATGATGTCGTCCGTTTAAGATTTAATATTCGAAACAGTTTCGAGCTTCTTGCCAAGAAGCAATGTGCTACTTTTCAGGTTGACAAGCGGCAGCTAAGCAACCGTTCTGTTAATGACGCGCTTTGCCTTTCACAACCCAGGTGGGCTGAATACGTCATAGGTTATATCACGGATAAGACAGTATTATCACTACCCCTGCATAACCTGATGAACGGTAATGTAATTTATTTTCGCTTTCTTATGAATAATGGAAATTATGCCGAGACATCATTTTCGCTGTCTGGCTCAAAAAATATCTTACTTTCAGCATTGGGTCGTGACCTGACTATCGTGACAAAATAGAATCCTCCAAGTTATAATTTCAGCAGCAAACCAACGCCCTCTAATTTTGAACAGAAAGAATGCCTCTCCTGTATATCCCTAACGCAACCGAGTTTTTTGCTCACATGGATGATGCTGGCTATAACTATGTGGTCATGCGTAACTTCCAGCAATTTGCGCATTCCTATCCTGCTAATGGTAGTAAGGAAAGAATTAACGTGATACTTGAAGATGCAGCAGTAGAACAAGTCTTGCAGAGATATCAGAATGTTCCTAAACGTAAGGGCATTAAATTTAATATCCATTCTATATCCGACAGAAAAGAAACCAATTTCCGTAATCATCTTTATTTTCCGCTGGCTCTGGGACAAAAGATGTTACAGCGGAGGGTCAGGTGGCAAGATAAATTCTATATCCCCTGCCCTGAAGATCATTTTTATTCATTGCTTTACCATGTTGCTTATCACAAAGCTGAAGCTTCCGGGTTCGATTTCAAGGACCCAACTGCAGGTAAGAATTCGAAATACTTCAAAGAGCTACAAGAGTCTGGCCGAACAATAGACATTCAAACCGATTACACCTTGAAAGATGCGCATCGATTACTTTCAGACAAAGGTTATAACCTGGATAAACAAATATTAAATACCTATTTACAAAAAGAGCATGAACATGGCAGGAAAAGTTATTTTTTCTCATGGTTATATGAACATTGTCCGGGGGAAATGAATTTATTCGTCATCAGGAACACTGCTGTAACACATGACAAACACCGCGAAATTATTTATTTACTAAAAAAGCACTATAAAATATTAAGCCTGAAAGCGATATCATGGAGTATGCGCAGAAAAACGGCAAAAAATATGCGTGGCGGGAAATGGCGTAGAGGGGGGAAACCTTTCATTGCGGTAGTAGTTTTCGATCCCGAACCTGAGTCAACATCAAATGAAGACAGAGAAGTACATCCATTCGTATTTAATAATAAACAGTTTTTCAAAAGAGCCTATAGAGAAAAATTCACACAATCAACAACTGCCGGGCCTAATGAAAACCCGTTACATTCCACAGATAACGAGGCTGAAGCTATTGCGCATTTGCCACTTTTTTTTAATGCTGATGAACAAGCACAGATATTTGAAAAGTTGGCGAAAGAACGTCGCAGACTAACTGGCATGGATGCATGAGAGCATTAAAACGCTGGGTTCGGTATCAATACGCTGAACACAAGATTACTCAACGTCGTAACAGCATTCGTGATCAATTAGTTGAAGTTCTTGGCGAAAAGATAAGCTTCCATCTCAGCGGCAATCGTGGTCAGGACAGTATATATATTATTCACTGTGATAATGTTCCAAAGGCCGTGCTACGTCTGGTCAATCCTTATCGTAAAGCAAAGGAAACGGATACGGCTATGCCTTATATGCCTTTAGCTGCAAATGAACGACTATCACGTGAATGGGATGCATACCAACGAGGTGCCGAAAAGGGACTGACCCCACGCGTCCTCTGGCGATGCGATGATGCAATACTCTGTGAATACCTGCCATACGACAACTTGCATAATAAATTACTTAAACATCCGGACGATTTCTGGAAATTTATTATATTAGCCAGCCAACGTCTTGGTGAATTACACGATGTTGGTATTACTCACATGGATGCCTCACTGGCGAATATCCTGACGAATAACTCATTAAATCATCTGCTATTTGTTGATTTCGAATATGGTCCAAATAAAGGATTGGATATCTGGCAACAACGCGCCTACGATTATCTACGCTTACTGGAAAGTAGTATTAAATTCATGCCGTTAAATAAAAATACTGAAAACAAAGCCTGGCTGGAATTATTACTTAAGTTAACGGACCATGAAACGAAACAAGCTGATTTAATACCATTATTACCTGCTCTGACTCGATTACGGGCTAATTCTTGTCTATGGTTAGCTGTACAACAAATATTTGCAGCTGCCAGGATTTAGAACAATACTGGTAGTGCCATAAACCGAGTAAAACTATATGGAAACAGGAAACAGTTTGAATAAGCCATATATCTGGTTAAAAGAAAATAAATGTGCAGATCATCTTCCTGATGTGAGTCATGCACTGACTGAACCCGATGGATTACTGGCGATTGGTGGTGTTTTAAGTCCCAGTCTCTTACTAGATGTCTACCGCAAAGGTATTTTTCCCTGGTACGGTGAAGGCCAGCCCGTTATGTGGTGGTCTCCCGATCCCAGATGTGTTTTATTTCCTGATGATTTCAAAATATCCAGGAGCCTGAGAAAATCTTTGCGCAAGGCTGAGTATATTGTCACCTTTGATCAGGCGTTTTCAGACGTCGTAAGATCCTGCGCTGAACCAAGATTGGCAAGTCCTGGAACATGGATAACTCGTTCAGTCATCAAAAATTATCAATTACTTCATGAATCTGGACATGCACATTCTGTCGAATGCTGGCATGGAGAAACATTGGTCGGTGGTCTTTACGGAATCGCTATTGGCAAAATATTTTTTGGTGAATCAATGTTTAGCCGTATGCCTGATGCTTCAAAAATATGTATGGCCCATCTGCTTCATTTAGTAAAGGAACTTGAATACGATCTGATTGATTGCCAGGTAACCAGTGATCATCTGAAAAGTCTCGGGGCTAAAGCGATACCAAGAAAAGACTTTTCCAACATTATTAATAAATCTTGCAGTGATTTTTTTGCCAAGACCGAACAAAACTGGCCATTCATTTCTGACTATGCGCCATGAGTAATCCAAAGCAAAATATCGAAGAGATAAAGCTTGGTTTCTACGTGACTCCTGAGCATGAATGTAATTATTTACCTGGCAAAAACGCACAGACAGTCTTCGCAGATCCCGATTTTCCAATGAATGAAAATATTTATACCACCCTGGCCAGTCATGGCTTCCGACGTAGCGGCAATCATATCTACAAGCCTCAGTGTCAACAGTGTCATGCATGTATTGCCATTCGCCTGCCCGTGACTAACTTCACCATGAGTCGAAATCAAAAACGTAACTGGGCGCGGAACAAAGACCTGAAGATAAATAAACTATTCGCAGAATTTGATGATGAACATTTCGATCTTTATCAACGTTATCTTGCGGCAAGACATCCTGACGGTGACATGGGGACTTCTGATCTTAAGGGTTTTATCAGTTTTCTAACGACTAATTGGGCGACAACAGTCTTTTATGAATTCAGAAAAAAGAACAAGTTATTGGCTGTTGCTGTAGTTGATGAACTGGTGGACGGACTGTCAGCAGTTTACACTTTTTTTGATCCGGATGAATCAAATCGCAGCCTGGGACGTTATGCAGTCCTCACCGAAATTGAAATGGCACTAAATCGGGGGTTACAGTGGCTTTACCTGGGTTACTGGATAGCTGATTGCAGGAAAATGCAATACAAGGATGAATATCAGCCTCTTGAATATTATTATCAGAAAAAGTGGCACCATAAGCCCCCACAAGATACAGACTGATTTTGCCAGAACACCTATTTTCAGGCACAATGCGCCCTTTCCAAAATACAGAGTTAAGACAATAGATGGCAAAAGAAGATGTAATTGAGATGGAAGGCACGATTACCGACACCCTTCCGAATACAATGTTCCGTGTTGAACTGGAGAATGGTCATGAAATAATCGCGCATATTTCCGGAAAAATGCGCAAGCATTACATTCGAATTTTAACCGGCGATAAAGTGACCGTAGAAATGACACCTTACGATTTAAGCAAAGGCCGCATTACCTACAGAGAACGATAATTTGTACGCCTGATGCACCACTTGTAAAAAAGCTTTCCAAAAATAGAATAAATTCAAGCCCCGGTCTCGTTAGTCTGTATCTTAATCGTTAACAGCTTTAGACCCTCTATTAATCCCCTCTCCGGCGTATTCCGTCTATTTGTTAATGCTGATGACCTGAAATAGCTCCCAGGCTCCCTCAAATCAAAGCCTGAGTGAACATTATCACCTACTGTTGGTCAGATACATTTATAATCAATAGCTTACAATGCATTATTTAATCTATATACTTACAGTATTGTGACTCAAAAAGGTTTCATGAAATGTGCCCATACCAAGTCAATATAAGCCGTTCGATACTATTTATAGTCCTTACATTCGTCTGCTCATTAACTTTTGCAGTTACATATAAATGGGTAGATGAGCATGGTAATACCCACTACACCCAGAAAGCACCAGCAGGTGGGATTGAATCAGAAACAATTAACCCACCCCCGGCTATTGATAGAAGCCAGGCAGAAGAAGCCCTGGAGAGTGATCAGGAAATTCTCGACAGGGGAAGAGAAAATCGTGAAAAACAAGCTGAGGCGAGACAACGCGCAGTTGATGAAAAGGCCCGGCAAAAGAAGAATTGTGAAATAGCCAGGGCCAGATTAAGGAGTCTTACATACAGACCCAGAGTATTTTTTGTACAACCTGACGGTACCTATGTCAGGGCAGATGAAGTAACACGTCAGGCAGAAATTGCCAAAGCCAATGCGGCTATAGCAGAAGTTTGCAAATGATTTTTACTCATATGTAATTTTTAAGATCCTATTCTTTCCACGTAATCGTTGAGTTAATAGCATAATTCCAGACAGAACCAATAACTGCACCAAGAAATCCTGCTAGCAACCATGGCACAGCCTGGTTAAACAGGAATTCTGCAAACAAAATATTGAGCAGAGCACCAATACTGCAGGCAATGTAAAAACTCAGCAAACCACGAAAAAACTGAAACCCATGCAGCCGCATGTCCCTGTAGGTAAAGATATTATTCAGAATAAAATTACTGGTCATGGCTATGATTGTCGATGTTGCTTGCGAGTACATGAAATCGATTAGAAGTATTTTATGCAGAACAAACAAGGCCGATAGATGTACACCAACTCCAACTGCTCCAACCATGATAAACAGGGTAAATCTCGGGGGGATGACCCGGCCGAAGAATTTATCGGCAATCAACATAAAATATTCCCAGACAACCAGGGTATCCAGTTTACTTTCACCTCTAAGACGTGATCGCATCACATAAGGGATCTCCTTAACCCTGATTTCTTTACCTGAAGAAATCAGAATATCCAGAAGAATCTTATATCCCTTTACTGATAATTTATTGCAGATTTTATTAAAGTATTCTTTCCGAACAATAAAGAAACCACTCATTGGATCGCTAATATCTGTTTTAAGAAACAGTCGTCCAAGCCAGGTTGCTATTCTGCTGATTTTTACCCTGTCAGATGCAAGGGTGCCCATACTGCCACCTTCCAGATAACGTGTACCAACCACAAGATCGTTATTCTCATTGATGAGGGCATTTAACATATCAGGGAGAATTCCTTCATCATGTTGCATGTCTGCATCAGTTACTGCCACATGGGGCGATGAGCTTGCCAATATGCCCTCAATACATGCAGATGACAGGCCACGACGACCTACTCGTTTGATGCAGCGGATCCGTGGGTCGTCCCTCGCAATGCTTTGAACGTGATCAGCTGTTCCGTCTGGAGAATCGTCATCGACAAAAATAATTTCCCATGAGATGGATCCAAGAGCATGCTCTATAGCATCAATAATCGGTCTTACATTTTCCCTCTCATTGAATGTGGGAATGACTACAGTAATTTCAGTCGGCACACTTCACCTCATCCAGTCTCATTATTATGTTGCTTCACAAAGGTGATAAATTTATTGATCATTTTTTTTGTATAGACACCAATACCCCTGGCATTCGACCCGGGTTGCCAGAGGGCGCAAGGTACGCCTGGCCTGCCTGGCATATTTAATCATGGTTCTGTCTCCCCATTTTGGTGGCTGCTGAACCAGGACATAATCAATATCTCTCATATGTCTTTTATTAAATTTCTGGGGATCCCAGTCTGCCGGCTGTCGCGGTTTCATTTCATCTTTATAGTCTATAGGCAGATGAGCAGTATATTTAGCCCAGAATTGAGTAGCAATTCCGCCATGACTGATGGTGAAATACATGGGCAAGAAATGGCTTACACGAAACATCTTACCGTAGAAGCGGGACTCACTATGGTACACAAGGGACAGTAAAACTTTGTCAGAAGGTACTTTCTTGATAAGGTTCAAGGCAGCACCCGCCTCTTTTTGCAGGGTCATACTGGCGGCCAGATGGGCACTGAAGACAAAGCCAACCATTAGCAGTATGCCCGCCCTGGATAATTTTTTGTCCCATACTCCAGGAGGAAGCAGGGACCATAAAAGAATAATACTGATACTGATCATACGAAAATTCAGAAAAGTAACTTCAGAAGGACGTCCAACACCCCAGGGTAGAAGTGTACTTATAACAAAAAAGATAATGAAAGGCAGGGCAACAGGTGAAAGTTTGCTCACTGTCCCCGATCGTCTAATCATGAAGAAACAAAAGATAAATAATAATATCCCAGTAAACCAGAGGGGCCTTGAAAACGGACCAACCAGATTCCACAGCAGGTAGTTGATAGTTGTAACCAGGTTTGACCAGGTTAGTCCAAATATGCTGTTGAGAAATTCAAATCCAAAGGTTCCCTGGAAACTGCCCTTTATATGCAGATTACCCACGTCCGCAGTCGACCCCTGCCAAAGACCTGCCAGAAACAAAGCCAGGATAAGGTGAAAGAAAAGTATTATTGCCAGTCGCCACTGATAAGATCGCTTTGACAGTGCAGTAATCAGGATCAGGAGACTGAACCCTGCCAGGGCAACGACATGGAAGAGACAAATAAAGAATGAATACAATAAAACCAGGAGAAGTGGTTTTTGATATTCTTTGGCCCGATACATCTCAATCAACTGCGCACTAGCTGCAATAAAAAACGGTATGGCCAAAGAAAATGAAAACAGGCCCATCGAAAAGGCCCCGTTAAAAACAAATAAATAGACCAACAAGGCATCTAAAACAGTATTGCTTTTATTATGAATAACTTGCCGAAGATGGGAGAAGGCAAAGTAAAGGCCAATAGCATAAACAATGGTAATTATTTTAATAGATACAATAATTCCAAAAAAATAACCCAATCCAAGCAGAAGATAATAAAGAGTAAAATAGGACTGATAATATTCAGGCAGCTGATAAAAAGACTGAAATTGGCTACTGCTATCGTAATCCAGAAATATTTTCCCCATAGTAAGATGTTGGGGAAGGTCTTGAGAAGGAAAAACATCCCAGAAACCAATCAGCACAAAAAGAGGGAGTAATAATAAAAGCGGCCTGAAAAGAGATAGCAATCTGTCTCTGTTGCTCGCTGCTAAAAATATACTATCTTGCATTCTGTTGTTGATCTCCGTAACTTGACATCACATCGCCTACGCAAATACCATCTGACAAGACTACAAGTCTGCTTAAGGAATCCATAATAGATTATAACGTTGACTTCATGGATAAGAAAAATAAAAAAGATAATGAAATCCGGATCAAGGTTGGAATTTCGTGCTTTTTTATTTTATTTATCTCATATGCTTACTTCCTGCAAACCTATAAAAACCCAAATGTAGTTACCCGAATGGGTCTTACACTCTCGCTAATAGAGAATGGCTCAATCAAGATTAACCAGTATCAAAGGGCGACTATCGATAAAGCCTATCATAAAGGCAACTACTACTCTGACAAGGCGCCTGGCCTGTCATTTACAGCAATACCTTTCGCTGCCATTGCAGACGCGGTATTAAGGTTTAAAAACACTTCTATTTCCCTGGTAGAATCAGGCAAAGTAAGCCGGGCATTTGGTGTCATAGTGCACTTTAGTACCATCTTCACTTCGGGACTGTCCACCGCAATCGCAGCGCTGGTATTGTATTTTATCGCTCTGCGAATTGGAGCGAGCATCACCGGCGCGGTATTCGCCATGCTCTGCTTCGGCCTGGCCACTCCAGCCTGGGGCTGGGCCACAGCATTCTTTGGACATGCGACAGCAAGCTCATGTTTGTTTTTGGGATTTGCCATAATTTTTCATCTACGACATAGCCCAGCGGATGCCCGGCGCGATGCCTGTTTCGGATTTCTTGCGGGGGCACTTTTATCCTGGGCAGTGGTTGTAGAATTTACCAGTGCAATATCGGCTGCCATGATTGGCATTTACGCATTGATGACGGGGATACACTGGGACAGGAGCAGGCAAATC
>QNEM01000022.1 GCA_003645215.1 Gammaproteobacteria bacterium | reverse complement strand
TCCCTGTTTCTGTCACTCATGGGACTGGTTGTCCTGAGTGTATTGATCTCGCTGGTTAACAACACATGGCGTATCCGCATCGAAGGTCTGCACAAAGGTGATACACCGGTACGGGAACGTGACCATGTGCTGGTACTGGGATGGAGTAACAAGGTTATTTCAGTCCTGCAACAACTGGCACTACTGCAACCCGGAGTCAAGGTAGTGATACTTGCGCCACGAGAAATTGATGATATGCAGGAGCAGCTTAGAGTCGCGGGGATCTATCGACAGCCAATCAAGGTCATTCTGCGCAGCGGGATACCCAGTAATCATGGTGAACTCGACCGGGTTGCCGTCAACTGCGCTGCCAGTGTCATCGTCCTCGCAACAGATGCCGATGACAGCGAAACTATCAAGACCATAGTGCTGTTGACTACACGACAAGACTGGTCAAGTGAACCACCGATCCTGACATCGGAAATTGCCATGGAGCAAAATTGTGAATTGGCGATGATTGCTGCCAAAAACCGACTGCACATTATTTATTCCAGTCGGGTGATCAGCAAGGTCATTGTGCAGACAGTCCGTAACCCCGGGCTGGCAAATGTCTATAGCGAGATATTTTCCCCGGCGGGTAATAGTCTCTATGTACAGAGTTTTCCTGGTTATACCGATCGACCCCTTGCAGAAATTGCATACAGTCTTGCCGATGCTATACCCGTTGGTATCTCGTGGAACGAAAAGCGTGATGGTGTTGTGCGACATGCTGTCGGGCTCAACCCCGAACCTGACTACGAGATTGCAGAAGATGAACAATTGGTACTTCTTACACGAGGTCTACCGGTGACCCAGTCAGACCACGAAAGGATTTCAGAGTCACAGATATATCAGCAAGGTGGCTCGGTGCCCCATGTGCCTGCCCGGGTACTGCTGATAGGCTGGACCGATATTCTTTACAATATTTTGCAGGAACTCGATGCACATGCCTTGCGTGGTACCGAAGTGACCATACTGTCTAATGTAAATCAGGATACAACACAGCAACGCATGGAAAGCCATCAGTTAAAAAACCTTAAAAACCTGACGCTGGAATTTCTTGAGGGTGATGCGGTAATACAATCAACCTGGGAAGATATTGATTTACAAGGTTTTCAGAGCATTGTCGTACTTGCAGACGGAACCGACGAGCAGGGAGGTGCAGATACACGCAGCTTACGCATATTGCTGCGTTTATCTGATCTGCGCAATCAACATGAATTACTTGCACATACCGTAGTTGAATTGCTGGATGATAATAATCGTGCCCTACTCACCGGCCTTGATGTGGACGATATCATTGTCAGTCCCGAAGTTGTCAGTGCACAGTTGGCACAAATTGCAGGTCAGGAGGTTCTCGCACCTATCTACCGTGAACTACTCAGTGCAGGTGGTGTTGAAATAAGCATGCGCCCTGCGGGTGATTATGTACAACTTGATACCGACTGCTGTTTTAGTGACATGATCTATGCCTGCCAGCAAAAAATGGAGATAGCACTTGGTCTACGTCTGGTGCGAAACGGTGGTGAACTATTATTGAATCCTTCCAGGCAGATTACCTGGCAGCTTGGCGAGCACGATAAAGTGATTGTACTCGCACAGCAAGTTTATCAGTAAGTAATATGTGCTTATACATACCTCTGGCATCGAAAACTGGTGCATTACGTGGTAGAGTCCGCGTCTTTTCCAGCAATTAGACTGCAAAAAGAACATTACAAACCCAATCACATTACAAACCCAATCAATACAAAAGGAAGTTAAAACAATGCATCATCAAAAAATATTCACTCACATTTGTACACTGCTAATTCTCACAGTTGGACTGGTAAGTTCCCCGGTAGTATTGGCAGGGGCATCCACACTCGCCAGCATTCAAAAAAGCGGCCAACTGGTATTGGGCACGTCCGCGAACATGCCACCAATGACCGGAAAAAATGAGGAAGGCAAGGTTGTCGGCTTCGATATCCATCTGGCACGTTTCATGGCTGACGGTATGGGCGTTGAACTGAAAATAAAGACCATGCCGTTCAATAAATTACTCTCCGCCCTGGAAAAAGGTGAGGTTGATGTGGTCATTTCCAACATGACAATGAACCCCAAACGTAATATGAGAGTTGCCTTTGTCGGTCCCTACATGACCTCCGGAAAGTGTGTTGTTACCAAGAAAGAAGGCCTTGCCAAGGCCAAGTCTGCAGAAAACCTGAATTCACCAGATGTCCGCCTGGCAGCGCTCAAGGGCTCGACCAGCGCCGATTTCGTCAAGGCCCTGTTGCCTGAGGCGACACTGACTTTGGTGGATGACTATGATGCTGCAGTCAGTTTGATGAACGAAGACAAGATCGGTGGTTTGATGACCGACTATCCAATCTGCCTTTCAACGATTCAGCGTAATCCGGATGCCGGTTTTGTTTCGCTATTTTCGTTGCTTAGCTATGAACCCATAGGTATTGCACTGCCCGCAGGTGATTCACTGTATATCAACTGGACAGAAAACTTTCTGGGTCGTCTGGCAGGTATGAAAGCTATGCAGCAGCTTCAAGACCGCTGGTTCGGTAAAGCCATGTCATCTGGTGCAAGTCAGTAAGCTACTCACTGAATAATCCACGGGGCAGAGTCAAACCATGCCCCGTGGATAACATCTACAATACTCAAGATAGCGCTGTTTTCGTTCAGGACAGAGTGGCGGGAATACGAATGGTGAATGTAGAACCTTCGCCCAATTTACTATGAATGCTGAGATCACCACCGAGTAACTCACAAAATCTTCTGGATATGGCCAGACCAAGTCCGGTACCACCGTAATCCCTTGTTGTTGAATTATCTGCCTGGGCAAATTCTTCAAAAATGTTCTCAACCTTGTCTTCTGCGATGCCGATCCCGGTGTCACTCACTGCAAATGATAGCCAGCCAATTCCATCCTGTTCACTGCGAGTAACACGCAGGGTGATGGTGCCCTCGTGGGTAAACTTGGCGGCATTGGAAAGCAGGTTAAACAGGGTCTGGCGCAGCTTGGTTATGTCCTGGTAGGCCATACCAATGTTCTTGCCACGTTTAATGGCCAGAGAATTTTTGTTCTTCTCCAGTAAAGGATGTGCGGTAGCACTGACTTCATCGATCAACACGTCCAGGTCAATCTCTTCAGCAAAGGTTTCCATCTTGCCAGATTCAATCTTCGACAGGTCGAGCACATCGTTTATCAATGACAGCAGGTGAGTCCCGGACTGATGAATTTTTTTCAGATCTGGAATGAACTCTTCCTGTTCTATATCTTCTGCCTCTTCCATCAGCATCTCACTGTAGCCAAGGATGGCATTCATCGGTGTGCGTAACTCGTGGCTCATGTTTGCCAAAAATGCACTCTTGGCCTGGTTGGCTTCATCGGCTGCATCTCTGGCCCGTTCCAGACCAAGCTGAAGCGATTTGAGTTCTATGGTTCTTTCTTCGACACGTGTTTCCAGATTCTCGTTGAGCTCCCTGAGTGCGGCTTCGCGTGACGATAGTTGTTGTACCATGTTCGCAAAACTAGCTGCCAAATCACCGATTTCATCTTCGCTCTGGCGTTTGATACGGATATCCATATTGCCTTTTCCAACTTCCTCCACGGCCTGAGAAAGGTTACTTAATGGTCGGGTAACCCAGACCAATAATAGCCAAACGGCAAAAATACTCACGATAAATACACTTCCAAGGATAGTTATCGCTCTTTTTTTCTGTTGATTCAGGAAAGCCAGTGCGCGTTTCTCATCCTGGATAGAGAGCAACATCCAGCCCCCTGACTTAATCATTGCCGGACTGATCAACTGGGTATTGGTAGATTGCCAACCTGCCAACTGGATCATATGGGTATCTCCAGAAATTAATGCTTGTTTAAAGGCTGTCTCGATATCCGGCCGATCTAATTCCTGGAATACTTCTTTGATGGACCGTCCGATAAAATCGGCGTTGTCGGAATACAAGATGCGTTGTTGTTCAGACAACAAAAGAAAACGCTGGCCCTGATCTCCCTGCAGGGATGAAATCAACCGCTTCAGAGGTTCCAGTGGGATATCAATAGTTGCTACGCCAATAAAACGGCTATCCTTGAAAATTGGTGTCGAGAAGGTAGTCATGTAGATATTGCCACCACCCTCATCGAAATAAGGTTCGGTCCAGACACCGGTCAAAGCCTTGCGGGGCAAATGCCACCAGTCCCATTCCGGTTGGGTATAGTCGTAATCGAGCTCGGTGGACACAATCTCTGACAGATCTTTACCTTGCCGATAAACGTATGGGCCGAAAAGCTGCCTCCCCGAAAACTCACCCGGTTCGAAGGCAAGTGCCGCACCGAATACCAAAGAATTTGAAGCGACATTGCTACGCAGGATCTCAAATGCGGCTGCCTCGGTGATGTCACTATCAATACTTAGATTAGAGGCCGTAGTTCTGGCGATTTGAGCTACTTCACGTAATAGCACCTCGATCTTTGCTGCTTGAAGTTCTGCAGATTGGGCGAGTTCATGGGCCAGTCTCTGCTGGTTGTTGTCTTCTATTGCCTGTAGTCCGAGTGCAAGTATGATCGCAAATATAGCAAACAGTGGAGCAATGATAAGCAGGACAAATTTCAGCCGTAGATTCATAGCACCACTATGAATCGATATTGCACGCAGCGACTGCCTCACGAACTTGTTTCAGTAACTGTTCACGGCTATAGGCATTCTTTTCCAGGATTTCCTCAACACATCCAGAGAGCCTGCTACGGTCTTCGTTGGTCAGATCCTTGGCAGTAATAACAATGACAGGTATATCTTGCCATTCAGGTTTGGTGCGCATCTCAGCCAGAAAACCGAAGCCATCCATGACCGGCATCATCAGATCCAGCAGGATTAACTGTGGTTGAACATCGTCCATCATATCCAGTGCTTCCTGACCGTTACTTGCCTCAGATACCTTCCAACCGGCCTTCTCCAGAGTGTGCGCCATTATTTCGCGGGTTTCGACATCATCCTCGACCAGTAACACAGGGCAGTTTCCATCAGTACAATAGTAGTGACTCAATGTTTTACGCAGCAGTTCACGGTTAACTGGCTTGGTCAGGTAATCAACGGCACCAAGCGAGTAGCCGCGTGTCCGATCATCGATCATGCTCAGCATGATCACAGGTATTTTGTGTAGTTCCGGATCAGCCTTCAGTATTCGGAGTACCGCCCAGCCATCCATGCGCGGCATCATTACGTCCAGGGTAATGGCAGCAGGATGTATCTCATGTGCCAGCTGCAGACCCTGTTCACCGCTGGTCGCTACAACAACATTAAAGCCATCTTTAAGCAGATAACGTTGAATAATCTCACCGGCTTCCGGATCATCATCAATAACCAGTATCGTAGAGCCGGGAGGAACATCTCCGAGGGTTGCCAAATCAGTGTCGGATATTTCCTGTGATGATTCTGCTAACGATGATTGTGGTTTTGTTCCGGGAAGAATGGTGGGAATACGAACAGTGAATGTAGAACCTTCACCCAGTTCACTGTTAATGTCTAGATCACCACCAAGCAAATTGCAAAATCTTTTCGATATCGCCAGACCAAGTCCGGTGCCACCATAATCCCTTGTTGTGGAATCGTCTGCCTGGGTAAATTCTTCAAACACATGTTCGATCTTATCCTCGGCGATCCCTATCCCGGTATCGCTTACTGCAAATATTAGCCAACTCACTCCATCCTGTTCGGTGCTGTTGACGCGCAGGGTGACGGTACCCTCGTGGGTAAACTTGGCGGCATTGGAAAGCAGGTTGAACAAAATCTGGCGTAGCTTGGTCATGTCCTGATAGGCCACACCAAGAACCTCGCCACGTTCGATGGTCAGTGAATTTTTGTTCTTCTCCAGCAAGGGGTGGGCGGTGGCACTGACTTCATCTATCAGTGTATTCAGGTCGACCTCTTCAGCAAAGGCCTCCATCTTGCCAGATTCAATCTTCGACAGGTCAAGTACACCGTTAATCAGTGCCAGCAGGTGAATCCCGGATTGATGGATCTTCTTCAGGTCAGGAATAAAACCATTCTGATTCAGGTCTTCGGCCTCTTCCATTAGCATCTCGCTATAACCAAGGATGGCGTTCATCGGCGTACGTAATTCGTGACTCATGTTAGCGAGGAAAGCACTCTTGGCCTGATTGGCTTGCTCAGCGAGGTTTTTCGCTATAGCAAGCTCTTCTTCAACCTTCTTGCGTGCACTTATATTGTTCATGGCACCAACAATCTCGACGGGTTCTCCGTCTTTATCACAAATCAAACGAAGCTCATCGTTCACCCAGCAATAAGTACCGTCCTTGCGACGGAAACGGTATTCGATAATGTGGTGTCCTTCTCTGAAAAGATACGACCACTCCTTATCAATACGGTGAATGTCATCCGGGTGAATGTGTGATGGCATAAACCTGGGGTCTTCAAGATATTCCGATGGTTCGTATCCAAAGATCTTTTTGATGTTCTCGCTAATAAAGGTAGGGATATAATCACCTTTGGCCTCAAAGCTGTAGATAATGGCAGGCGATGCTGCAAGCAAGTAGGTCAAACGCTGCCTTTCTGCAAGTAATGTATTGTTCTCTTCTTCAAGTAAAACAATTTTTTCTTTAAGCGAGATTATCTCGTTTTTAGTCGTCATCTGTATTTCTGATCGCGTTTGTATCTGCCGGACTGATATTGCACGCAGCGACGGCTTCGCGTATTTGTTTCAGTAACTGTTCACGGCTATAGGCATTTTTTTCCAGGACTTCCTCGACACATCCGGAGAGTCTGCTACGGTCTTCGTTACTCAGATCTTTAGCAGTAATAACAATGACGGGGATATCTTGCCATTCAGGTCTGGCACGCATCTCGGCCAGAAAACCAAAGCCATCCATGACCGGCATCATCAGATCCAGCAAGATCAATTGAGGTTGAACATCTGCCATCATATCCAGTGCCTCCTGGCCGTTGTTTGCCTCAGATACCTTCCAACCGTTTTTCTCCAGAGTGCGTGCCATTATTTCGCGGGTTTTGACATCATCCTCGACCAGCAACACCGGACAGTTTCCATCAGGACAATAGTAGCGACTCAATGTCTTGTGCAGTAGATCACGGTCAACAGGCTTGGTCAGGTAATCAACGGCACCAAGAGAATAGCCACGTTTCCGATCATCAATCATGCTTAGCATAATCACAGGTATTTTATGCAGTTCTGGATCGGCCTTCAGTGCCTGGAGTACCGACCAGCCATCCATGCCCGGCATCATCACGTCCAGGGTAATGGCAGCAGGATGTATCTCATGTGCCAGGCGCAGACCCTGGTCACCACTGGTCGCTATGACCACATTAAAGTTATCTTTCATCAGATAACGTTGAATAATTTCACCAGCTTCAGGATCGTCATCAATTACCAGAATCGTAGAGCCGGGCGCTATTTCTCCGACTGATGCCAAGTCAATGTCGGATGATTCCTGTGATGACTCTGCTGACGATGTTTGTGGTTCCGTTCCGGGCAGGGTGGTGGGAATACGAATGGTGAAGGTAGAACCTTCTCCCAACTTACTATGAAGGGTGAGATCTCCACCGAGTAAGTTACAAAATCTTTTTGATATGGCCAAGCCAAGACCGGTGCCACCATAATTCCTTGTTGTTGAATCATCTGCCTGGGAAAATTCTTCAAACACGTGTTCGATCTTGTCCTCAGCAATACCGATCCCGGTGTCGCTTACCGCAAACTCTAGCCAGCTCACTCCAGCCTGTTCGCTAGGATTAACATTTAGGGTGACTGTACCCTCGTGGGTAAACTTGGCGGCATTGGAAAGCAGGTTGAACAGGGTCTGGCGCAGCTTGGTCACATCCTGGTAGGCCATGCCAAGTTCTGCTCCACGTTCAATAGCCAAAGAATTTTTATTCTTCTCCAGTAAGGGGTGGACAGTGGCACTAACTTCATCGATCAGCACGTCCAGATCTATGTTTTCAGCAAAGGCCTCCATCTTGCCGGATTCAATCTTCGACAGGTCGAGGATGTCGTTAATCAGTGCAAGCAGGTGCGTCCCCGCCTGGTGAATCTTTTTTAGATCGGGAATAAAATCCTCCTGTTCCAGATCTTCGGCTTCTTCTATCAGCATCTCACTATAGCCGAGGATGGCATTCATCGGCGTGCGCAATTCGTGGCTCATATTGGCGAGAAATGCGCTCTTGGTCTGGTTGGCATGCTCTGCCATGTTTCTGGATGCAGTAAGTTCATTGCTCATAGATTCGAACTGGGCAACCATGATTCCAATTTCATCCTTTATGTGATGATCAAATTCCAGTGGCTGATTCGTTTTCTTGTGCCTGATTATTGCCCCAGTAATCGAGTGTACCGGCCTGATAATTCTCTTGTTAAGAATCAGAAATGCAAACGCATTAAATATAATGAACAAGATCATGGCCAGATACTGATACTGAAGATATTGCTCAAGCTCCGCATCTGCTATATCCAGATTATTTTTTGTGCGTGTATCAAGCAGGGTAATGAATTCATCAATGGGTAACATAATGATATGTTTTGCACGGTGGTATTCTTCGGAGTGAAGTAATTTAATGGCCAACTCCTGATTTGGTTCTTTTAACACGGTGTATTCGCCATTGTTGTCCCTAAACCGACCTTCCATAGCATTAAAGGCCTCAACTTCCATATCTACCAGTTCATTAGAATTAGCCTCGGCAAGTGCCAGTTTGGCTCTTTCTTTTTCCGAGAATGGTAAGGCGTCCATTATTTGTTTCAATGAAAGTGTCTTGTCATTTGGATGTCTTTGTGTACGAACTGGCTCAAGAAGATCCCAGTAGATATGAGTATAATTTACTGGCCGTGGTGATTCACCATTGCGAATAGCCAGTGTCGTAAAGTAGTTATCCCGGTATTGAGTATCGTTGCTTACTGCATAGGTTCTTGCAAAACGGGTCAGATCATCAGAGCTTTGTCGTAGTTGATAGGCACCTGCAATCAAGTTAAAGCGCTCATCACTCGCAGCAGATAATGCGGTATCGACATTGTTCAGTTGAACAACCAGATAAACAAACAGTAAAAAAAAGCCCAGCTCGAACAGTACGATCAGAGAAATTATATTTTTAATTGTTAGCTTCATAGCATTACTAGGAACTGATATTGCACGCAGCGATGGCCTCGCGTATTTGTTTTAGTAACTGTTCACGCGTATAGGCATTCTTTTTCAGGACTTCTTCTACACATCCAGAGAGCCTGTCACGGTCTTCGTTGGTCAGATCTTTTGCAGTAATAACAATGACGGGGATATCTTGCCATTCAGGTCTGGCACGCATCTCGGCCAGAAAACCGAAGCCATCCATGACCGGCATCATCAGATCCAGCAAGATCAATTGAGGTTGAACATCTGCCATCATATCTAGTGCCTCCTGGCCGTTGTTTGCCTCAGATACCTTCCAACCGTTTTTCTCCAGAGTGCGTGCCATTATTTCGCGGGTTTCGACATCATCCTCGACCAGCAACACCGGACAGTTTCCATCAGGACAATAGTAGCGACTCAATGTCTTGTGTAGCAGCTCTCGGTCTACTGGCTTGGTCAGGTAATCAACGGCACCAAGCGAATATCCGCGCGTCCGATCATCGATCATACTCAGCATAATCACAGGGATATTGTGTAGTTCCGGATCAGCCTTCAGTATCTGCAGCACAGTCCAGCCATCCATGCCTGGCATCATCACGTCCAGCGTAATGGCAGCAGGATGTATCTCACGTGCCAACCGCAGACCTTGCTCGCCACTGTTCGCTGTGACCACATTAAAATCATCTTTAAGCAGGTAACGTTCAATAATCTCACAGGCTTCCGTATCATCATCAATCACCAGTATGGTAGAGCCGGGGGCTATCTCTCCTACGGATGTCAAATCGGTGTCGGATGATTCCTGCGATGACTCTGCTGAAGATATTTGCGGTTTTGTTCCGGGGAGAATGGCGGGAATACGAATAGTGAAAGTAGAGCCTTCACCCAACTTACTGTTAACACTGAGATCACCACCCAGCAGGTGGCAGAAACGTTGCGATATCGCCAGCCCAAGTCCTGTACCACCGTAGTCCCGTGTCGTTGAATCATCTGCCTGGGCAAATTCCTTAAATACGTGATCGATCTTGTCCTCGGCAATACCGATCCCTGTGTCACTGACCGCAAATGTTAGCCAGTCTACGCCGTTCTGTTCGGCACGTTTAACATGTAGCGTGACAGTACCCTCATGGGTAAACTTGGCGGCATTGGAAAGCAGGTTGAAAAGGTTTTGGCGCAGCTTGATTTTATCCTGGTAGGCCATGCCAAGTTCTTCGCCACGTTCGATGGCCAGAGCGTTTTTATTTTTCTCCAGCAAGGGGTGGACGGTGGCACTGACTTCATCAATCAGCACATCCAGATCAATCTCTTCAGCAAAGGCCTCCATTTTGCCGGATTCAATCTTGGAGAGGTCGAGCACATCGTTAATCAGTGCCAGCAGGTGCGTCCCGGATTGATGAATCTTCTTTAGATCCGGAATGAAGTCTTCCTGTTCCAGATCTTCGGCTTCTTCCATCAGCATCTCGCTGTAGCCAAGGATGGCGTTCATCGGTGTGCGTAATTCGTGGCTCATGTTTGCCAAAAATGCACTCTTGGCCTGGTTAGCGGCTTCGGCCTGATCTTTTGATTCCGAGAGTTCGTCTGCTAACCGTTTGCGCTCAGTGATATCCGATAACACCTCAATAACAGCAATAACATTACCTTCTTCATCGAATATTGGACTCGCATCAATATCAAGATAAAGATTTTTACCTGTCGGCATTGGACACCAGTTCTGTGTTCTTTTACCTTCAGGTGAGAAAGGATGATCAGCATGTGTTTCATATAAAGTAGTAACATCTTCAAAATCTTTATCCAGAACCAGGTCAGCCAGACACGGCCGTTCTGTTGGATAAAATCCACGCCAATGCTCATTTGTACCAATCACCTCAGATGCCTGAATACCAGTTAATAATTCACAGGATTTATTCCAGATAACAATCTTATGATCAGCATCGATTACAAATGCTGGAAAATTTAAATTCCCAATTAATGTTTCGTAATATTCTTTTTGCTTTGCCAGTTTTAATTCTGCCTGCTTACGATCACTAATATCACTGGATATACCACCAATAGCAAAGACCTTGCCATTATCATCGGCCACCGGGAACTTGTACGTCATGTATGTGTGTACAATCCCGTCATCCTGAGGAACATGTTCTTCACACTGCAGGGCCTTGCCTGCCTCTGTTACGCTCCTGTCATTGGCCTCTAACTCTTCGGCGACTTCGGGTGGTTGAAAGTCGTGGATCGTGGCACCGATAGCCTCAGCTTCCGGAACTCTGCCGATACGCTCGCTCCATACACGGTTGACAATCAGGTAACGTCCCTCCAGGTCTTTCAGGTGAATGGCGGCGGGCGAATGATCAAGAACGGCATGCATCAACATGCGGCTGTGGGCGAGCTCTGCTTCAGCCTGTTTGATACGGTACAGGAACCCGGCTAGCCCAAGGGAAAGTAACAATACTCCCAGTGGTAACCAGAAGTTGTCTACGTCCCAGTTCGGGTAGATCTTCTGGTTGGCCGCATGTGTGGTGATCTGCCATTGGCGGTCGGCAAATGTCAGAGCTGTTTCGGACTTTAATCCTTCATCAATAGAATCCGTTTCCTTGTTGTTCTGTCCCAGATCCAGAGTTCGGGAAATGTGGCGATACATAAAAACTTTTTCATCGCCTGCCCCGGTATCTGCAAAGGTCTGTGTCAGTCCGGCAGGGCTGGTATGACTCTTGAGTATTGCTTCGATCATCGGTCCTATTTCAATGACCATGAGCACATAACCCTTCAGGGCATGCTTACGATCTTCGACAGTATCTTCTGGCAAGCCACTCTTGAAGACAGGTAAGGCAACGAACACCGCGTAAGCATCTTCTTTCACCAGGTATGATTGTATGCGTGAGGAAATGACGGGCGCATTGGTATTTACCGCCTTCATCAGCATAGTAAGGTAGGCAGGTTTGGCAGCCAGATCAAAACCCAGGGCCGGTAGTAACCTTTCCTGTGGTTCTATAAAGTAGATTGGGAAATAAACATCACGCTCTGAATCAATCGTCTTACCTGTTTCGGATAATTTTTCGGCAAAAACAAAATCCGGTGAAACCTCCTCTCGTGCAGCCGCCTCCATGTCAGCACGTTCCTTAGTAGCTACTTTGGGCACCCATAGTAGAGCCATGATACCCGGCTTGCGTAGCAGGTTGCGGCTGACCAGCGTACGAAACTCGTCCCGGTCGACAAAGGAAGATGCATCAAAACCTGAGCGTAGGTAATACAGTGTCTCGATATAGGAATTGATGCCATACTCGATTGCCCTGGTATGGTTTATGGCAGCAGCCTCGAAACGCTGTTTTACAGAGGACTCGAAACTGGTTTGCAGCAGACTGTAGAGAGAGGTCGACAGTAATATGCCCAGGACAATGACGACGTAAGGTGCATAAATATGGCTGGTCTCGCGCTCGGCATGACCGACTTTGCCCTTCGTCCTTGCCTTGAAGGCCAGCGTAAGTGTTAGCAAGATTCCGAATATCAGCAAACCTTCATTAGAAAAGTTTGCTGCACTGGCTCCCATTTCATCGACCATACGTTGTTCCTGGGAGGATAGTGCCTGCCATAGTGCAAATGTAATGGTAAGGCCTGTGATACCAATGATCCGTGGTATCCAGTTCGGTAATGTCGCGGTGGAGGTCTGTAGATTGTTCCTTGACCAGGCAAATGCAATAAAACCAATGCCCAGGATGATGAACCCGGCAGTCGTGTGAATTGCCATGCGGATCATTTCGCCCCAGCCATAAGTGCCTTCTATTCCGATCATGTAACTGGCCAGCGCAGCAATACCAAGGCTGGTAATGATCGCTCCTAATGTAGCGAGCCATGAAGTAATACGGGTGTTATCACGAAACCGGCTGGTGATTAATATAGCCAGACCGGTCAGGGTGAAACAAAGTGCTGTATTGGGTGCCATACGCCCCGGGTTTGAGGTCATTAAATCGATATAGTGTTCCATGAACAGCTGATCTATATGTAGATCTACTCCGAAGCTATATTCGATTAACGTAAGCACACCGGTCAGCAGAACAATGGATCCGCTTATTAAGGCAATTCGTGGCCAGGACGCAGCAAGCCCAAGCAGCGCAAGCCCAGACAATGTGAAACCAAGCGCAGTGTTGTACTGCATGGGGACGAAGGCCGGATTGACTTGAATCAGTGTTGGTTCATGCAGGTACCAGCCAAGCAGAACCACCGTACCAAGAAGCAGTGACAAGAGTCCTGCAAATCTGACCAGGTTCAGTCTCCAGTCCATATTCAGCATGTGATTTTTAATGTGCCTGAGTTTATCTGCTTAAGGGCTGCCCAGAAGATTCCCGATCTTTTCCAGCAGGCGCTTGAGATTGACCGGCTTGGTATCATAGTCATCGCAACCGGCTTCCAGTGCCTTCTGCTCATCGCCTGCCATGGCATGTGCAGTGAGCGCAATGATCGGAATCGATTGTGTGTCAGGGTTGGCCTTGATCTGGCGGGTGGCTTCCCAGCCGTCTATGATTGGCAGACTAAGATCCATCAGGATGATATCCGGATTGCATGACGAAGCCATGTCGATACCGGCCTGTCCATCAACTGCTATGACCACCTCAAAACCCTTGCGGTCCAGTCTTCGCGACAACATATCACGATTCATTTCGTTATCTTCTACTAACAGTATTTTACTCATGCGAATTATCCGTTGGTTAAATTAGTTGTTTGATCCAGGCAAACATCATGTGCAATGTGTCACCGAGATCCAGCTTGAATTTAGTATTAAGAGCCTTTATTCCGATAGTTTTTTAATTCCTGAAGCAGCCAATCATGGGTTTTTACCTTTGGCTTGTCTTTGCACTGAACCATGTAATATTTTCCGGATATTGTGCTTTTTGTTGCACTATATTCTATAAATTTTTCTGCGCTATCAATCTTGTCTTTAAAGTAATTATACTTTCTCTGTGCATGTGCAACCGTATCTTTTCCAGAATGTATCTTGCCGTTTCTTTCAAATTGACATTCCGAGTTTTGTAGATAGGCAAGCAAATGGTTTATCTCACTTTGCATATCAGAAGCAAATACCGGAACTGAAATAATACAGATGAAGAAGCACAATATTAAATATGTTTTTTTACAGATGTTCATAGATTTAAATAGTAATTCTAGAATTCCATCCTGAATATAGTGTTGGTTGGCTTACGCTCACCCAAGCCATCTTGTTTAGGGATATAAATATCTCTATTGGGTGAATCACCCATGTGTCTATAGGAAGTTTCAGGATCAAAGCCTAATTTGATCCTTCCTTGTTTTTTCCTCTTCGGCGGCGGGGCCCTCCATTCTTTTTCGACTGGTTGTTTGGTCTCACGCCAGCCACCGGCATCATCATAGATCTGTTCCGTGATAACATCATCGTAATTTGGCGAGAGGTCAGGTTGATTACCGGTTTCAGCCACGATGATCGTTGAGGCAAGCAGGAAACCCAGCCAGACCAACAGCCTGTCTCCAGGGAACATAACAGGATTCATGACCGCTGTAGTCATTACTATCGTACTTCCTTGCGCCACCCAAGACTTCCAAACCAGTGTTTATGGGTAGCCGAGAGCCACTTATCAGCTGTTCTTGCTGTAATCCAGGCATTCAGAAAATTCATCCATTCCTGTTCACCCTTTTTAATCCCGAAAGCAGCCTTGTAGGAAATCAGGGGCTTGGTCATGGGTATATCAATCTTCTGTGGATATTTGAGTGCAAGAAATTTTGGTTGGGGAGAGGTTGCTACTTAGGCATGGGCTTCTCCGCTTAC
>QNEM01000021.1 GCA_003645215.1 Gammaproteobacteria bacterium | reverse complement strand
TCAATCGGTTTATCATTGAGTTCGAGGATCGACTAACGGATTATATTTAAACTTGGCAGTTACACAGAAATATTTACAGGGTCATTTAATTTCTACAATTCACTGCTGTTGTATAAATTATGTATTATCAGCATTCTCTCTTGTAAACTGATAATCAGATATAATGCCCACGTTGTTTACAGTAAATGAACCATAACAGTTAAAGCTGTTCGCAGATTTAGTAAACTTTACTGTTTTTCCAATATTTTCTGGATCATATTCGCTCTCGGGGATGCTAAAGTGATTAATAGCTCGCCCGATATTTCTACCGACAAAATGATCCATTATTCTGATAAATGCTACTTCAGTACGAGGTTGTTTAAGTATTCCGTGACTGCGGTTAGTACTACTGTCAGTCTTATATGTTCCCATTAGATAATGCACTCTCTAAATATTTATTAACGATAAACACTAAACGATACTTCTTTGTTTACGTGCGTGATAAGTATACTCAAGGAATGAAATATTGTCGTGATATATCGCATTGACTCAAATTAACATGGGTTACTTTCAAAATATTCACTTATGGCCCTGAGTTATTTATACCTGGTATTGCTCATACTCTTTAAGACATTCCGGATTAGCAACAGCCTCAAGATTAGTAATGGTTTTATTCGCCAGAATACGTGTAACAGGCAATTCCATTTTTTTTCCACTCCTGGTATAGGGAATACCATTAACCTGGTAAACCTCAACCGGCACATGACGAGGCGTTGTTTTTTGCCGTATCGTGGATTTTATTTCTTTGATCTTGTTATCATCCAGAGATTCATTGTCTTTCATCATCACAAATAATATTAATTCTACATCACCATCTTTAGTTCGGCCGACACAAAGGCTGTCATCAATATAATGCAAGGGTTCTGTCTGACGATAAATTTCTGCTGTGCCGATACGTACACCTCCAGGATTCAGTGTCGTATCAGAACGTCCATGAATAATAACTGTTTTCCTGTCAGTAATAGATATGTAATCACCTTGACACCATGCACCAGGGAATTGGCTAAAATAGGCATTTTTGATCCGCTCGCCTGTTTCATCATTTAAAAAACAGATAGGACGACTGGGGAAGCTTTGTTTACATACCAGTTCACCTTCCTGATTGAGTTGATCTTTTCCTTCATCATCAAAACAACTGACATTCATACCTAAACCCAGGCATTGTATCTCACCTCGATTGACAGGCAGCATAGGATTACCAAGGACAAAACAACTAACAATATCTGTTCCCCCGGCAATACTGGAGAGTTGAACATCTTTTTTAATTTTTTGGTAAATAAAATCATACTGTTCGTTCAGAAGAGGCGCACCAGTGCTTAAAATTGTTTCAAGCGTTGAATAATCTGAAGTAATATCTTCATTGGAGTCTTCCAATGCCTTTAGATATTTTGGACTGGTGCCGAATATATTAATCTTTTCTCTATCAATAATTTTAATAAAATGACTCATGCTGGGATAAGCGGGTGATCCTTCATAGATTGTTATTGTTGCCCCCAAAGCTAATGAACTTGTCAGCCAATTCCACATCATCCAGCCACAAGTTGTAAAAAAGAATATGTTCTTATTGTCTGTGAGATCGCAATGCAGCCCCAGTTCTTTGACATGTTGAATTAATGTCCCGCCCGCTGAATGAACAATACATTTTGGCTTGCCTGAAGTGCCTGATGAATACAATATATAAACAGGAGAATCAAAACGGACCTTTTTAAAACTCAAGGTACTACCTTCATGCTGTGTTAATGCATCATCCCAGAGTATGGCATTATCAATCTCATCAAGATCCGGATTTTTATTTAAAAAATCTACGATAATGATTTTTTCTAACATAGGAAGGTTATCAGCAATTTTTTTGATTTTATCCATACAATCAAAATATTTACCATTGTATTCATAGCCACTTACAGCAACCAGAACTTTAGGTTTTGATTGACTTAACCGGTCAATGACACCTTCTGCACCAAAGTCACAACTTGTTGATGTGAAAATACCCCCAAGAGATGTAGTAGCCAACATGGACACAACAGTTTCGGGAATATGTGGCATAAATGCAGCTAACACATCACCTTCGCCAAGTGTTGCTTTTATAAAAGAGGCCAGCTTGGCTGTTTGCTGACCAAGCTCTTGATAGCTGATTTGTTTTTTGAGTCCTGATTCATGGACAAAGTTTAACGCTACTTTATCAGGGTCATTATGTCGTAGAAGGTTTTCCGCAAAATTGAGCTTGATGTCAGGAAACCATGTGTATTCCTTGAAATTTGTATCACGAAAAGCAGGTTGCAGGTCACCAGTATACTTTAAATTAAAAAAGGAAAAGAGTTGGCTCCAGAATTGCGCTGGTTCATCAATAGACCATTGATGAAGCTCGGTATAATTATTTACACCTGCAGCTTGCATGAACCGATACATTTGAGATGCTTGCATACGTGCTGCATCAGGTTTCCAGTATTCTACTGGATTTTTATTTTTCACCATTGACCATGCTGCCTGTTTTATCCATCAGAGTTATCTGTGTTGAATGAAATGTTTTATGGGATATTCAAAGATTATCTATTAAAAAATATACTTTATTTTTCTTGTTATAGCTATTGTAATTCTATCCTGAATGGATGGCTATACTCGAAAATCAAGGGAACAATAAACCTATCAACCTTCAGGCCAGGGTCTGTTCCTGAGTGTTTCCAGGACCAGAACTATTGGTATGTGATCGTTGGACAGGATCAGGTTCTGACAGTTTTGGAGATTAACTGGATATAAATGTTGGCAGAAAGGTGATGAATTGTCTGTATAGACAATAGCTGCGGGGGTCTCTAGTTGCTTGCTATAGCCAGATTTCGATCAAGACCATATTTTTCGAGCTTTAAGTATAATGTACTCTTGGCAATACCTAACTGGCGTGCTGCTTTTGTTAGATTGCCTTTATTTGTCTTTAGTGCAGAGGCAATAATAATACGTTCTGCATCTTCAAGACTAAGATTATCATCGCTCGACAATCTGTCTTTGATAGAGGCCGACTGGACCTCCTTGCATGACATGGATAGAAATTCATCAGACAAATCTTTAGATGTCAGCGTATCTGTCTCACACATTAAATATGAACATTCAACGGCATTTTGCAATTCTCGAATATTGCCAGGCCAGGCATATTTTTTTAATACATTGATAAAATCAGGATCCATCTTCTTGGGTAATGTTCCATCACGCCGGGCTATCTGTTCTGCAAAATAATGTACCAATTCTTCAATATCTGAATTGTGTTCACGCAAGGCCGGGATAGTGAGCGTTATAACTGAAATTCGATAAAATAAATCCATGCGGAAGCGACCTTCCTTTACATCATGATTTAAATCACGATTGGTCGCTACAAGCACTCGAAAATCAACCTTCCGTTGCTTATGCTCTCCCAGCCGAGAAATTTCGCCTTCCTGAAGTACACGCAAAAAATTGGCCTGTATATCAAGCGGCATTTCTCCAATTTCATCCAGGAACAGGGTGCCACCAGAGGCAGCTTCAATCTTGCCCATCTTGCCTCCACGTACTGCTCCCGTAAACGCACCCTCAACATAACCGAATAGTTCGCTGGTAATCAAATCACGTGATAAGCCGCCGCAATTCAGGGTGATGAGTGGTCCTTTACAATTTGAACTGGTCGCATGAATGGCCTTGGCGAATACTTCTTTACCAACACCCGTCTCCCCCTGGATTAAGATCGGCACAGGGAGCGCTGCCAGACGTTGCGCTTTCTTTACAGCTTTCTGCAGTATCGAACTGGAACCAATAATATCTGCAAAGCTATTAGTATCGCTTGGCAAAGTTGCCCTGGTAGCGATACTTGCACTGTGTGGTGATGGTATGATGATCATGGAGCCAAGTTGATCCTGGCCTTCCATTACCGGCTCTATCCATTCGGATCTCAACCATTCGGTTTTGGACATTTTTAAATCATTATTAATATAGCGTATAATGCTTTGTCCTTTACCGTTAAATTTAACGCCTCGCATTGCCAGATTCGAAGCAACATGTTCATTCGCTTTAACAAGACACCCATTCTTATCCAGTAGCATCACAGCATCTCTGGTGGGTGAGGAAAATGTTGTGACCGCCGCATTCAACAACCTGTTGGTTTCTTCTAATTTGATTCTGACCAGTCGACTCTCGATTCGACCGGCGGCTTCGACTACCAGTGCCTGGGCATGATGACTAAAAACACTGCTTAAACCCGATAAATCGAGAACACCAATTATTTCCTGACTACCCGGATCCCGGATAACCATTGCCGTGCATGTCCATGACTTTATACCTTCACAAAAGTGCTCTGTGGTATTAATCTGGACTGGCAAACCAACGGACAGAACCGTGCCGATTGCATTGGTTCCCGCGGCATGTTCACTCCAGTTTGCGCGCTTACATAAATGTATATCATGACCGTCTTCGACAGTTTTGCGATCACCTTCAACATGAAGGCAGATACCGTCACGATCCGCCAGAATCATCATTGAACCGGACTCGGCAAGCAAATCACTTGCTTGTTCCATCACCGGTTTAGCAGCCTTTAACAACTGCGAATTTTTGTTGATTAGAGTTTGGTAGACCGCGTCATCGACCATCAAACGAGTTTGCATACTGGATGGGTCGACACCTCCTTCTATACACCTGGCCCAGGAGTCTCCAATGACACCTCGAATAGAATTTTCAAGCAATACGCCACTGTTAACGTACATATCCCAGGCTTTATCAACCTGCCTGGGACTGGTGTCGGACCTTAAGTAATCACTACTATTTCCCATAAATAATCCACATCAAACTGGATGTTACTTTTTGCATATACTCGAGAGTGTCTTCAATACTTCAGACTTTAATAAAAGTTCTTCATTAACCTGTTGTTTTTGCCGCATTTACGCAGTCTTTTTGTCAGGACAACCAATAAAGATTATTACCGTCCGATTATCGTACACCTTGAATTCACGTATATCAAGTATCCTGACTCAGTACATATGAAACTTCGTCAGATCGTCTCTGTAAGCCACTGCTAATGCGCCATTAATAGGCCAATTATCCCGAACAGCCCTTAACATTACAGGTTTAAAATAATCATCGACTGATAATTCGACCGGAGTTCGTCCAATCGGAGTAAAACAGTACGTTTGTAGTAAGCCTGTCTAATATAGAGATAACACAGATAATTCTATATTAATCAATAAGATATTCCTGTTTTTACTAATATTTTAAAGTCGGCACGAGTATTGCTTAGATTAGGCTTAGATGACATTAATAATGTCGTCATATTTTCATAGCAGGAGTATTCTTGCCTGTCTGATAATCTTGTTACGAGTTTGGATGTCAGGTATGTCTGCTTGAATGGTAGATCTATGAGCTAAGGTTATGTTAACTAGTAATAAACTTAAATAATGTAAGTGAGGGGGATATTTGTGAAAATATTTAATTGGAGTAATTCGAAAACTGTACTCATCGTTGGGGTACTGACTGCATTCAGCGGAACTTCTTTTTCCGTCAACGCAGAAGATAATCCCAATGACTGGCCGCAATATGGTCGTGATTCTAATAGCTGGCGTTATAGTCCTCTTGGGCAAATTAACAAAGATAATGTAGCTAATCTTAAAGTCGCATGGATACACCAACCTGGCGACATATCAAGTGGATTACAATCCACCCCGATAGCGGTTGATGGGATTTTGTACTATGCCGCAGCGAACAACAATGTGTTTGCAGTCGATGGCTCATCAGGTAAAGCGTTATGGCACTACAAACCCGAGCTTCACGAGAAGGCGGCAGAGTCATTCTGGGCTTCACAAACTCGAGGTGTAACTGTTGGTCATGGCATGGTCTACCTGGGTTCGCTTGATGGTCGTTACATCGCTCTGGATCAGAATACCGGCGAAGTTAAATGGGAAACACAAATGACAGATTTTGAAAACTGTCAGGGCTGTAACTTCTCTTTCCCACCACAATTGGCTGGCGATATCCTTTACAGCGGTCATACCGGTGGTGATCAACCTCAACAGGGCAAGATCTTTGGTGTCAATGCACTGACTGGTGAAAAGGTCTGGGAATTTAACACGATTAAAGATGACCCTAAAAGCTGGCCTGGAGACTCTGGCAAAATTGGTGGCGGTGGTGCCTGGATAGTAGGTGTCTATGATGCTGCTACCGATACTATACACATTGGAACCAGTAATGCTGCCCCTGATTTTAATAATACAGCTCGTATAGGTGATAATCTTTATACGGCAAGTATCATTGCTCTACAGGGAAAAACCGGAAAACTTCTGAGATATCATCAGGAGGTACCGAATGATAGCTGGGATTATGATTCAGCATACGAAATCATGACCATTGAGAAAGGTGGCAAAGAACATATTGTCCACTTGAACAAAGGCGGTTTTGTCAGCGTTCTTGATAAAGCAACATTGAAACCTGTTAACGTTTGGCAGTTCGCCCAAAACGTCACCTGGGTTAAAGGTATTAACCCTAAGACAGGCGCATTAATCAATCCTGTGAGACCATCAACGGAAACAGACACAACTTTCTGTCCATCATTACTAGGCGCTCGTAGCTGGCAACATGCGGCTTATAATCCCAACAGCGGACTTTGGTATTCGAATGGCTGGGAAATGTGTAACGTTGTAAAGGCTGGACCTCAAGATCCTGAAACGATTGCCTTTGCTGCCCTGCTGCTGGGTGTTGCCAAGTTTGAGATCGTCCCACCACCAGGTGGTGTCGGTACTTCACGTCTAGATGCTCGTGATCCATTCACAGGTGAAGTCAAGTGGAGTATTGAATATGGTGATAATCCTGGCATGGCTTCAGTATTGACTACGGCTGGAGGCCTTGTATTTAATGGCAATTCAACCGGCGATTATAGTGCTTACGATGCCGACACCGGCAAGAAATTGTGGAGCTTTAACGTCGGTTCTGGAATGCGTTCTGGGCCAATCAGCTATTCTGCTGGTGGCAAGCAATATATCCTGGTTCCAACGGGTTGGGGTGGATTAGCTGCAGCTTTTGCTGGTGGCGTGTTCCCTAAATTCGTAGGAAACCCAGGTGGTGCTGCACTGGTTGCATTTTCTCTGAATTGAACTTTGTAGTTTAGTTAAGTCAACTCATAGTGGAAGGGTGTTTTTTAGCCCTTCCACTTTTTCGTTGTACCGTAGAATAGTTATACCGTAGATTAAAGGAACGAATTTGATGAATGTATTTCACCAGGCAATGTCATTTAAGGATCAATCAAGCAACAACATAAAATTGTTTGTTGTCTTTGCTGTTTCCATACTGATTACTATCGCCAGCATGCAAACCTTCGCTGCAGAGGATGGATCGAAGCAGCCCATTACCGAAGAACAATTGGCTGAAATTCGTTCTAATCCCGAGTATATCGACACAATTAAAACGACCTTTTTTCAAAACTGTGGCTATTGTCATGGGGGCACTGAGGCCATTGGCGGAAAGGCGAGAAGGATGCAGTGCGAAACTCGCTTGAAACCAGATTATGTTTTTAAGGTTATAACCAATGGCAAGAAAGGCCAGTTTATTATGCCTTCCTGGAAAGACAGCATGGATGAGGAAAAACGTTTGTGGCTAACTGCTTACGTAATGTCACTTACAGTATTACCTAAATGTAAAAAATAATATTTAAAATAATGGACTTAATATTCCCACAAAAGCCTATGTGAAACTCTGTTCAGGAAACCAACATGAAAAAAATAAGCCTATTGTTAATTATATTCTTATTCTCAGTATTACAGTCAACTGCAGTCATGGCAGAGAGCATTGCCGCTATTAAGGCAAAAGGTGTATTTAATATCTGTGTACATAGTAATGCACCCCCTTTTTCCTCAAGAGAGAATGCACAGGGCCTGCATATTGACCTGGCGCAGTTAATAGCGGATGAATTAGACGTTTCACTAAAGCTGTCCTGGGTAAGTTTACCGCGTTATGCAAAGTATGTGAAATGCGATGCCTACATGGGCGTGGGCATCATTGGAGAGCAGGATGACGAAGGCTTTTTAAAGAAAACCAGACCATATACCCAGATAGAAATACTTGCAATAACCAATGCCAACAGGCAATTAAAGGACATTGATGATCTCGAAGGATTGCGCGTAGCGACAACTTCTTCTTCGTTAATCCATATGGCCCTACTCAAAAAGGATGTAGAGATTTTCGTCAGCTATGTAGGTGACCTGGCTATAATTGAGGCCGTTATAAATGGTGACGCTGATGTCGGTATTGTGGCGAATTCTGGCTGGGGCTGGTATCAGATAACAAATCCACAAGCGGCAGTCGATTTTCATTCTCAATCAACAGTGTTTATCGAAGCTATGAACGGTTATCCTTTGGCAATCGGTTTTCGCAAGGCAGATAAAGCCACGGCCACAGAAGCCAATGAAATTCTGGATCGGCTTGAAGAACGTGGTGACCTGGCAAAGCTACTTGCTAAATACGGCATGGAACCTTTCAACAAATAAGGCCCTTCGAATACGAATATCACCGGGCTAATTTTTGATCTGAAGGGAAATCAAATTTCAGATTCATCCCTGGTTCAGACTCATAGGCCATCAGAACAGATCAGATTATAAAGTTACTTAAAAAACAAGGTAAGAACATGAGATATACAACCATAATAAAGACAGTATTCATTACATTACTACTTTCCGGTTACCTCACTAATCTACGTGCAGAAGATACTCTAGAACAACTCAATGAAAAAGCTGAGGAGGAACATAGTCCTTATCGGTGGGTTGCTGTGGATAATGCAGATGGTAAAGCAACGGTTATTCAAGAACTTCAAGGAACAGTAATCTTTTCAAGTACATTGAAAGGGCCCAGGAAAACTAATCTTGATACCAAGATTAAAAATAGAGAGAAAAATAACGGAAGATCTAAAAAAATTACGCTTAAAGAAATGAGAATGCTTCCTCCCGCAGGGCATTGGGGCCAACTACATGTCGAAGCCTGGGTATTTGATAATGAAGGAGAAGAAGTCGTTTACACAATCTGGTTTAGAACTCCCGGTGATTATACCGTCAAGGGTCCATGGACGAAAACCCCTAGCACCTGAATCCCACTATTGGCAGATATTTTGCGGGTCTTACCCATGTGTTGCGTCCAGCGGAGAGCTTATAACTGAAAATATATGACATTACATAGTGTTACCGTCTGAATCAGTCGCGGTACCGCCTCGGTTGGCTGAAAATTGCACCCCCCTCGCCTGTCCTGTGTGAACTTAATTCTCGTTTATTAGTCATAATTTTCAGATTTATCGAATATTTAAAATATTTATAATGGGTATTTGTACAAGCTTATTAAACTTATATTTTCTAATATAATTCAATGAGTTATTCATATTTTAGATTTTAGAACATTCAAAAAATGGGGAGATAAGTTGGTGAAAAAGAAAATTAATTCTAAGCCTACGGGCATTGCGCTAGCCATTATGGCTGCAGGCCTGGTATCTGGCGTTTCTACCACACTACCAGCAATGACAGTTTTACCTGAAGGGACCCGTGATTTAATTCATTGTTATGGTGTCAATACCTGTGGTGGACACAATGACTGCAAAGGTGCCGATAATGCCTGTGCCGGCAAGGCCTCGTGCAAAGGCACAGGTTTTGTTGAACTGCCAGCAAAGGTATGCCGTGATGTTGGCGGCAAGAAAAAAGATGAATGGGTAGGCCATGTAAATAGTGCTGATTTTATCCATTGTTATGGTGTCAATACCTGTAGTGGACACAATGACTGCAAGGGCGCCGATAATGCCTGCGCCGGCAAGGCCTCATGTAAAGGTACTGGGTTTGTTGCCATGCCGGAAAAAGCATGCAGTGATATTGGTGGTAAAAGCGGAGCCTAATCACATCTTGATTTATAATCACAGGGGAAGTGTATTACTTCCCCTTTTTTTATGAAAGATAGAAATAATGGATAATGATTATTTAGGCTTTGGCCTGGGCTTGCGTATTGATCATTTTCAGGACGTATTGGAAACCAGGCCAGATATTGACTGGTTTGAAATACTTTCTGAGAATTTCATGGTGGCGGGAGGCAAACCACATTATTACCTCCATGCCATTCGTGAACATTATCCCATGGTCATGCATGGCGTTTCTCTGTCCATTGGTAGTACCGATCCGATTGACACAGATTATCTGAAACAACTCAAAAGACTTGCAGATGATATTGAGCCAAAATGGTTTTCCGATCATTTATGCTGGACTTCATATAATCATATTAATAGCCATGATTTATTGCCCCTCCCCTACAATGAAGAGGCAATCAATCATGTCGTTGAGCGAGTTAAATTTGTACAGGAATATATCGGCCTTACATTTCTACTCGAGAATGTCTCAAGCTATCTCACATTTACCAATTCGGAAATGGAAGAATGGGAATTTATCAATGAAATTGCAAAACGTGCAGGCTGTAAGATACTGCTCGATATCAATAATGTTTATGTGAGTGCACGTAATCATGGTTTTTCAGCAAAAGATTATCTTCTTGGTATAGATCCGGAATATGTTCAACAATTTCACCTTGCTGGCCACAGTGATTTTGGCGATTACGTTATTGACACTCATGATCATGATATTGCTGATCCGGTTTGGGAGCTCTATCGATTTGCATTAAAACGTTTTGGTCAGGTAAGCACAATGATAGAGCGAGATGATCATATCCCTCCCTTTAAAGATCTCTATGCTGAACTTTGCATTGCAAAAAAAATAGCTGAAGAGGAATTTAAAAAATATGCCCGGGCTAACTAAACTTCAACAACAATTTTCTGATTATCTGCTCTCACGAAATGATGAAATCTCTGCTTGTATTGTTGATGATGAAAGATTAAACAAGCATACACGACTGGAAATTTATAAAAATGCTTATGCCATCCGATTAAAAATATGCATAGAGACCGACCATCCTGTACTGGGCAAATATCTTGGTGATAAATTATTTGAAACAATGGCAGATGATTATATTAAAAAACATCCTTCTCACTGTACATCTCTCAGAGATTATTGTAATGACTTGCCTGGTTATCTTGATAAAACTGAGCCATTTACATCAACACCCATACTTGCTGAAATTTCTGCTTTCGAAAGAACTATGCTTGATGCATTTGATGCATATGATGATAAACGTGCAACGGTTGAAGATTTAAAATCTATTAAAGCAAATAAATGGCCTTCCATAAAACTGGATTTTCACTCAAGTGTTCGTGTATTTACAGCCAACTGGAACAGTGTTGAAAGCTGGCAAGCACTAAAAAATGACCATGCTCCACCCGGTGCCATAAAAGGTACTCAGCAACACTGGCTGGTCTGGCGCGGTGTGGATTTATTAACACAATTTAAATCTCTTACAAATGAAAGCTACATTATGTTTAACCGTTTTGAATCTGCAGACAACTATGCTGACGTATGTGAAACATTGCTGGCGCATGTCCCGGAAGACACTATTAGCGAATTAACATTAAAATATCTTTTTGAATGGTTAAATTATGGATTAATTAAAAACATTAGCATTGATAGCTGATATACAGATACACTAAAGTAGAAACGCAGAGTTCAGGTACAAGTTTTTCACAAATCCGGGATTACAATATCTATAGGCTTGTCTTGCTGTGCTCAATCTAATCCCTGATCAAGTATTCATGAAGTCGCTGGCTTCCATACATTTATCATATGTGTTGAGCTAAATTTACCCGCCTCAGTATCTGTTCCTGTTACAATTAACTCACCTTCTTTTTCTGGCAAGAAGTAGAAACGCAATGTTGGATCCATGCTTATAGCATACGTTAAAGTAGCTTTTACGATTGGTTTATCGTTATATACAACTTCAAATGTATCCACATAAAAAGCAGGTGGAATAATACTGGATCCCGCTTTCAAAGGTGCCAGACCAGTAAGATTTGGATGGCGTATCTTTACTTGCATCAAGTTAGGCTTGCCCATTTTTACAAGACCAACAACTTTCATTTTCATTTTACCAAGTGATTTGACTGACTCCGCCATACTTGCTGGTGGTGGTGCAGAGCAGGCCCCTTTAGCCTGTACAAAACTCTTGCTCATATAGAGCTCACCGGTACTTAATTCAGCAATGGCACGTATATAACTTGATGCATTTACGCGAACGCGAAAGGCGATATCAGCCTTGCCACTATCAGGCGTGAATTCAAACTGCCCGACCAGCGGCAGCGGATTATTATCAATGTAGACATGTATCTTCTTGATATAGCGGTCTTCGGTCTGTGGTATTTTGGTATGAACAGATACGGGAACGATGGCCGCATCTTCAGCGCGAAAGGGTGCCTTTATTTGCAGTATGTTTTGCTCTGCACCTGCAATAATTTCCCGGTCCTGGAAATTCTGTTTTCTTAAATTCACTTCCCAGGCCTGATCAGAAAGATATTTTGGAGAACCTTCTGGTGCGTCATCTGCCAGGACTAAAGATGAAAATTGCATTAGAGATACTATTATTATAGTTTCTAATATGCCTTTATTTAGTTTTAAATGCTTCACGTAACTACCTCGTTAAACCCACTGTTATTCCCCAATGTCTACTACTGTGGCGCATTATATCATCTATTGATAGCGGTGCTCCATAATGAACATTTATACCAGGGTATTGTATAAACAGGGATTTCACCGGGTTAGCAAAGGACTATCTCGTGTCAAACAAAGTGAAATAGATAAAAATAAAAAAGGCCTCCATGTCGTGCGACATGGAGGCCTGAGTGTTGTGTACAAAGCCTTTATTATTAAGAGGAGAAGTATCTCAGGCGACTTTTTCCGGGGCTGGTAAACCGACCCATTCATAGAAAGTTTTTATATCCGGTTCGAAATCGTGCATCACCGGATACCAGGGTGTAGGTGCTTCTACGTCATGTTGCGTAGCACAGTCCGGGCAATAGTATTCACGATATACTTGCCAGCTTGCATCCGGGGCCATCAGGATAGGATAAATTTCATTGAATTTCTTTTCGTTATCCCTCACAAAAATGAGCGCATTAAGCTTCCAGTTTTCAGTGTAAGGCCCAAAGACATAGCCACAGCTACATTTGTTGACCAGATCCTTATCCTTGTCTTCGACAATGAACAGGTGTGGGCCCAGAGGCAGGATGATTTTGTCATCCCATGAGGCCCTTTCCTGCAGGATATCGATATAAAGTTTAAAACGGTCTTGATCCTTCGGCATAAACAACATGCGGCGGACCGTTTCCCAATCTAAATCACCGTCAACCAGGTCGGCGACTTGTTTACGTGTATATTTTGAAGACATTATTATAACCTCTGCTAAATTTATATTTTAGGTTAAGGGCGCACAAATCATACGCCCGCTAACACAAACTATTTATTCCTCGACTAAGACAACTGTCTTAACATCCGGCATTTGGCTTAAGTCCATGGCATGCTTGGAACCGAATGCAGGTATCCCCAGTTCTTTCTCAGTGACTAACCAGTCAGATGGCAGGTCCCAAAACTCACGAAACTTATCCAGGAACGGCTGCGACAGCTCAAAGCTGGATGCAAACATTTGCTGAACCTGTAAAGAGGCATCTTTATCAATAATCCGCTGACGCTCTCCTTCCATCCACTTCTTAACGGGAACGCCGCGAGAAATACGAGCTTTACGAATTTCCTTCTGCTTAGCCCGTGTTTTGTCAGCATCAACGACATAAAAGTCTTTGTCATCTTTTGAAAATACTGCGCCATAAACCTTTAGCGCATATTCTTCCAGCAGGACATCATCATTCAGGTCTTTTTGAATATTTTCAATGGTACGATCCAGGGGATCACCAAAACCTGGGCCACCGCGCAAGTAATTCAGATAAAGATCACCATTCTCGAATATTGTTTCGGTGGTAATACACTGTTTATCACGCTTGACCTCAGCTCCCGGATTTAGATGTTTTTCATACTCTGGTTTACTCGGATCATAATCATGCCCACCAGGCAGTGATTTTCCTTCAGCGATACGATCAAGCAAACCTGTGTTATGCGCTTCAAAACGGTAGCCAGTTGCCGATGGATACCCGCCCATCAAGCCCCAGTCGCTATTCATATAACCATTACCCATGAAGAACATGGTCCAGTCAGCTGAGTTATGTACCATGCGCAGGGTCTCAAAGCCCATACCACCACGATACTTGCCATAGCCACCGGTATTAGATTTGATAGCACGACCCAGATAAAGTAATGGCTCGGCCAGTTCCCAAATCTCACAATCACCCATATCGCCTTCTGGATTCCAGATGGCGGCTGCGTGGTTGAGACCATCTTTCATGGCACAGGCACCTGTACCACAGGCTGCTGTTTCAAAACTATTAACCGCATGGATTTCTTCTTCCTGGTTGAAACCACCACCTTGCATCCAGTTGCAGGGGTTCGAATTTCCTGCATTTACTTCTTCCAGGTAACCTCGACCAAAATAACTACGACTGACCGCACGCCACAAAGAACTCCAGGAAGACACCAGAAAATGCCAGGCATCGGCGTGCGCTGTGCGTCGATCATTTGGATTGGTCCAGGTGCCCTTGGGCAGACGAAATTCTGAGGCAAACAGTGAGCCATCATTGATTCGTTCTGTAGGTACCAGTGTTTGAGTCATCATCACCCAGATACCGCTGGTGAAGGCGGTTGGATTGGCATTATAAGTATGCCAGCCCCAACGGCTACAGCCTTCAAAATCAAGCCTCCAGGTCGCCTCTGGTTTGATAGTAATGGTACATGGTGCATGCATTATGGTATCAACCTTGGCAAACGGCGATGGCAAATGGACGTCTTCATGCGTCATAGGACAATCAACAAAGGCGACGGTATTGTATTTCCCAGGGATAGTCATATCATGGATACGAGCCACTAAACCGCGGCGGCCATCCTCGATAATTTCATCACCAAACTTTAGAAAAGTGTCAACGCCAACATCTTCGATGACCTCTTCTACGACTTT
>QNEM01000020.1 GCA_003645215.1 Gammaproteobacteria bacterium | reverse complement strand
AGAATGGTAACTAGCGGACACTGCAATTGATTTATATCTGAATAATTTTCAGCAAGCCAGTCTTGCTGAAAATTTTCAGCTTCTCACGCATAAAAACCTTCAAGGTATTCTGATCTTCCGATAGCAATCCACTGTTTCTTTTCAGCACCTTCAAGGCCATCTGCATGACCTGATGGGTAATCACTGCAACCATAAATGAAATAGCAGCTGATTAAGATGATTAATTCCCGTAAATGCATAGTAGACAAGGCTATAGGCTATATATCTAATTCCTGATTTTGCTAATTTGACCCTGGAAAAGTATCTGATCCCTGATTGTAAGCTGAATAATCAATATTGAACTCGTCAAACTCATTCAGGCAGATAGAGTTAGCAATCTGCCCTGATAATCTACAGATGTACAGGTCCGTATCTTCTTGGAGGAAAAAGTCGGCGCGATGGTGTGCCAATGGGTTTATGACGAATATGTCTAGGGGAACCACCAATCATACCAGGGCGTTGATATCGCCGATGTTCTGGGCGATTGTATGGGCGGCGATATGGGCGATGTTGTTGATATTGAGACGGGGCATAATAATAACCTTGAGGCTCATAATATGACTCAGCAGCAAGGGCTTCATTTTGTCTCATTATTTCAAGCTCTTGATCTAACCGTTTTTGCTCAAGATACAACTCTCTTTTTGCAAGACGCTCATCTGCTATATCTCTACGCCATTTAGACATTTGTTCAACTTGATTAATGATTGAATTATCCTGTAAATCAACATTGTTGCTGGCCGGCTGATAGACATTGAATTCATGAGTTTCAGTTGCAACAGATTCGGCAGGTGGCACATCACTGAAATTAGTGTTGCCGGTTTCATCTGTCCATTGATAGACAGTCCTTGCCATGATGTTCTGGTATCCAAGGCACCCTGATGCCAGGATAAATAAGGAAATCACTCTGTTTCTATAGCACATACAAACACCACATTTAAAAGTTATAAACCACCTACGCACAAGTATAGACAAATTATCACCTTATAGTTGCAATTCGGTCGGTAATATCGCTGATATGGAGCCCTGGAAATGTTGTGACCTGCCTCACAAAGACTCTAAATGTTTATCCAAGATGTGACACAATTCCTTGAAATAAGGGGTATTGAGCCTATATATTGAGCATGCGATAACGAATTACAGGAATACGGCATGGACAAGTCAGTAACACAGGAAGACATTGAAGAAAAACGGGAATATCCGAGGATAGTCCTCGAATCTCCCGTGAATATCCACTATAAAATACACAATCTGGAAGCCAAAATTCACGATATTTCACCTGATGGGCTACAAATTCGTGCCGATTGTGGATCATTAAAGAAAATAAACCCCGATAACGAAGAATTTACCGAGAAAAATTCACCGCTACTGGATGTTACTTTTTGCCTTAAATTATATGAAATGGATATGAGGATAAATGCACTGTGCAGGATTTCTTATACTAATCCCTTACCTGAGGCTGAAAATAAGGATGTAGCCTATGGCTTGAAATTTATCAATTTCGAAGGCAGTGGATCCTCACAACTTGAAGCATACATTACCCAGGAAATGAGCACTTTTTAAAATAAGCTGTCGTTCCATCACCAATAAGCAAGCCAAACCTGATCCCTGAGTTTTATGCCATCCATCTGCGGCCGTTCGCCCATGCGAACGACCATAGATGTCAGCAAGACAATTATCCCTAGAAATGCTCTTTGTTTGTCCGTGGAGAAGTAATCCACGGTTCGTCTAATGGAGCCATCACTTTTTTAGGTTCCAGACAGATTCCCATTGCCAATGTGTAGGCCATCACAGGATTATCCAGCTGATTCTTCCAGACGAACTGAATCGCCTGAAACGCACGATACTTCTTGCCCTCTGCAACAGGCGAACCATCGATTAAATCCAGTATGTCCTCTAGCGCAACACTATGAGCGAAATTATCCGCTGCTTGATAAGCATCTTTGGCGAATAACTCACAGGCAATTACTGTGTTGTGCCTGTTGGTGTAATCAGCATTTCCAGCATAAACAAGCTGGGACACGACAAGTGACCATACAATTATATTGGCAATCAAAATATTCATTACTATTTCTCTATTTTTACAATACGAGCCTCCAGGTAGTTAAAAAAACATATATTCCATGCGACACCGCTTCTTTACATCTGCGTGCCGCATCCCATCCGTGGCGCCGCCGCTCGAAAACCCGTTCCATACGTTTTCTACCGCCTACCTCCATGTAGGCGTCCTGCGCATGACCTACATGGATGTAGGAAATGCAACGGGATTGTCAGGAGCAATCCCTGCCCATGCGCCCGCGGCATACAGTCCGTCCGTGCAGCGCCGCTCTCAGACTTCCTCAACTCTGGCATCCTGCTTCGTTCTACCTACTGCATCCCTGCAGTCGTGTCCTCCACGGTATTGCCTACAAGGATGTAGGCACTTAGGATTTGTCTGGAACAGAAATCCTGAAGGCCATCCTTGCAACGCCGTTCTCGGACTTCCTGTCCTCCACGGCATAAGGCCATCCGTGGCCAAAAAAAAGGCCGCAGGTGAATCATCACCTGCGGCCTTTTAGGAATTCTTCTTAAAGATCTAAACTATTACATTAACAAAATCCCATGACGCACAGATGCGTAACAACGCCACACAGTGGTGTATGGCGCCAGATAAAGCCCTGCTTTGTCATATAGTTCATTTTCATGGAGCGCGATATTCTTCCTATTTATGTTACCTGTCAAGTAGTTAGCGCATCTTTTACAAATGCCTTGTAGGTAGATATGGTCAAATTAGTTGGTTTCAAGGAGTTTTCATCAGCTTAAACCTGCCTTATCTACAATCTCCCTAAATCGAAATAAACTCCCCCAAAATACACTTAATTCGGTATCATAACGCCCTTTTTTCAGTACGAATTCACTATATTAATGAGCAAAGAAACAGAAAATAAATCTGGTAAACGCATTGGTATTGTCGGAGGTGGTCAGTTGGCAAAGATGACCGCACTGTCCGCATTGGAATTCGGCTGCGATATTCATATTCTTGAGCGTAAACCAGAAGGCCCGGCAATGAACCTTGCGGGTAAGACATTTATTGGTGACTGGGATAATCCTGATGATCTGATGAAACTGGCTGAACATGCAGATGTCATCACCCTTGAGAATGAATTTGTAGACGCAAACAGTCTGGCAGAACTGGAAAAGGCCGGGCATACATTATTCCCCACTTCAAAAAGCATCGGTTTGGTGCAGGATAAATATATCCAGAAACAAACATTGCAGGAAGCTGGGCTGCCACTGTCTCCTTTCAGGGCGATTGAATCACGCGAAGAGATCATTGAGGTTGCAAAAGAATTTAACTGGCCGCTTGTCATCAAGACACGTAGAAATGGTTATGATGGCAAAGGTAACGCGACAGTAAACAGTGAAAGTGAGATAGATGCAGCCTGGGAAAAACTGGATGGGGATAATCGGACACTTTATGCAGAGGCATTTTGTCCCTTTGTTTCCGAGCTGGCTATCATCATTACTACCAGTCGCAATGGCGAAGTTGCGACCTACCCGCTGGTTGAATCTGTGCAGAAAGATCATATCTGCCACATTGTTCGTGCTCCTGCAGTTGTTTCTGATTCAATCACTGAAAACGCAATCAATATCGCCCAACGTGCTGTAGTAGCAATCGGTGCCATCGGTAGTTTCGGTATTGAAATGTTCCTGACAAAAGATGGAGAGGTTATAATTAACGAACTTGCCCCCAGGGTGCATAATTCAGGGCATTACACGATTGAAGCATGTGAATGCTCCCAGTTTGAAAACCATGTGCGAGCTGTTCTTGGTTGGCCATTGGGCTCTACTAAAATGGTCACACCTGCCGCCGTAATGGTTAATTTACTTGGGCAGGGACATGGCAGCGGTCAACCTGCAGGTTTTGATGAAGCCCTGGCGATGCCTGGTGTGCATGTGCATATTTATGGCAAGGAATTAAGTATGCCGGGTCGTAAAATGGGACATGTGACAGCATTGGGAGAAACTACAGCTGAGGCGGAAAAAATTGCACAAGCAGCAGCAGATGTACTTTATTTTGGAGTCAAATGAATGAGTAAAAAACAAGCTCTTGTTGGAATCATTATGGGCAGTGATTCAGATTGGCCAACGATGCAAGCGGCAGCTGATATCTGTGAAAAATTCAATATACCTTATGAAGCTCGTGTTGTATCTGCACATCGAACTCCTATTGATATGACAGTATATGCCATGGAAGCGCACACAAGAGGTCTCCGTGTCATCATCGCCGGTGCTGGCGGTGCTGCTCATTTACCCGGAATGGTTGCAAGTCTGACGCCCTTACCTGTCATCGGTGTGCCTGTTGAAAGTAAAACATTAAAAGGACTGGATTCCTTGCTCTCAATCGTACAAATGCCAGCAGGCGTGCCAGTAGCCAGTGTAGCAATCGGTGGGAGCATGAATGCAGGCTTACTTGCTGTAGAAATTATTGCTCAAAATGATGAAAAACTACAGGCAAAGATCATTAAGTATAAAAGTAACATGGCGAAAGAGTCTCGTGCCAAAAATAAAAACCTGAACAAGAAAAAAGCCGCGAAGAAGAAAGTAACGAAAAAGAAAACTTCACAAAAAAAGTCTGCTGGGAAAGTCGCTAAAAAAACACGTCGTAAAACTGCTGATCGTTAGTTGTTCATAAAGTCATCTTTCAAATAAATCAATGTAGTAAAGTAGATGAGCCCTGTGGACTTTCGTTACTCAAATTTTCATTATCCGGGGGTTCATCTCCCTGGCCCGAATCTGGACATGGGCCTGCTTGATGGTGCACCATTCTCCAAACACCACTTTCAATGACAAATATATTCGTTGCTACCAGCTGGCCTTCAGGAAATACTTCGTTGCAAACCACATAGGCTGATTCACCAGTCAAATACACCCTTTCATTAATACACCTGATGTCACTTGATCCTGAATTTTCTAAAATAATCTCCCAACTCGTCATCACTGCCTTGGAACCATGCAGTGGCACACTTCCCGGATGAATAACAGAGATTTGATGACTTCTTGACCAGGTCTGTTTAACTGTCAAAAAATCCCCATTAGCAAAGGCTTCATAAAACGCCCTGTTAACTTCTAGTATTTGCTTTAAAGTCTTGTTTTGTATTTCCAAATTTCTCCCATAATTCCCTGGAAAGTTTTCGTGCTTGCGTCAGTTCTTCCGGTGTTAATTGCTTCTGGATTTCATCACGTAATTCTTCCGCAGATTTAACACCACCTGCTGCCGCAATTCCATACCATGCATAGGCTTTGACCTTATCTTGTGCAACACCATGACCACTATGATAGATTGAACCAAGTCTAAATTGAGCTACCACATTTTTTTGCCTGGCAACCTCAAAAAACCATTTTAATGCCTCTGTTTTATCTTGAGGAATACCCTGGCCCTCGCGATACATATTAATCAGGCTCTTTTGTGAGTACATATATCCACGGTTGGCTGCCTTACGATACCAATCTATCGCCAGAGAAAAATCCTGCTCTACGCCACGACCATTTTCATACATAGTGCCCATGAGATGTTCAGCACCCAGCCATCCTTGCTCAGCAGCCCGACGATACCACTTTCCAGCTTCGGTATAATCTTGAATGACACCAAAACCTTCATAAAAAATGTAGCCCATATTTACCTGGGCCTCTGGATCGCCCACATCAGCAGCCTTTCTGGTCCATTTCATGGCTTCCCAATAATCACGGTTTATTCCCGACCCTTGTAAATACATTTTTGCGAGGTTGGTTTGAGCTGGGACAAAATCCTGTTCTGCAGCCTTGAGATACCATGCAGCGGCCTCTGCAGGATTTTTTTCAACCCCAAGACCATTTTGATACATCATTCCCATTTGATATAGCGCTTCAAGCCAATTCTGTTCAGCAGATTTTTGATACCATCCAAAAGCCTTTGTATAGTCCTGCCCTATCCCATCCTCGTCATCCAGCATAGATCCTAGTGCATACTGTGCCTGGGCATTACCAGATTCAGCAAGGGGCAATAGTATTTCAAAGGCAGCCTGATATTCACCCAGGTTATAACTGTCCATTGCAGTGTCATAATCCGAGCGGCCACAGGCAGACAGTAGTAAGGTGAATAATAATGAGCAGAATAAAACACGCATGCAAAAATTATCTCACACAATGATTCTTGTGTATGGATGAAAGGCCTTTTTAAATGATTTCGTGATTTAACTTTGCCAGGGAACTCTGGCTGTTTCAGCCTGTCCGAATGGTTACGAAAATGTCACAATCGATTAAGAACTGATAACCCATGAAAATACTTAAAAAAAGATGGAGTCCGGTTGCCGCCATGGCAGGCCTGATAATGGTAACTTTTCTGGTTTCCGGGGAAACAGAAAATGAGGCTGTAAAAAACATTCCTGCTGCAAATGCTCCTGTGCCCACATGGTCAGAAAACCGTGCTAATTATGTAAAACCTTCAAAATCTGAACTTAAAAAAAGACTCACAAACTTGCAATATGATGTAACACAGGAGGATGCAACTGAGCAGCCTTTCAATAATGAGTACTGGAACAACAAGAAAGAAGGTATTTACGTTGATGTTGTATCTGGTGAGCCCCTGTTTAGTTCAAAAGACAAATTTAGATCAGGGACTGGCTGGCCCAGCTTCACACGTCCTATTGTTGCCGGTGCTATAGTAGAAAAATCAGATATTTCATTCTTCGGAATCAGAACTGAACTCCGAAGTACACAGGCAGATTCACATATCGGGCATGTTTTTGATGATGGCCCTGCTCCAACTGGTTTGCGTTATTGCATCAACTCAGCATCCCTTAGATTTATAGATAAGGAAACACTCGCTGCTGAGGGTTATCCAGACTATCAGTCTCTATTTGATAATTAATCCTGGGCATATTGAAATAGTCTAAACTGAAAGATTCTGTTTTTCAGTGACTGATCTTCGTCTTAAACCCTAGCTGTTTTATTTCCTCGGCGAATTTATCCATCCACGCTTCTGATACAGGTGATAATCGTGGCGCTTCAATCTGCATGGAAGGACGTGCCAGCCCATACAACAGAACACCATTAACTTTGATATTTTCATCTTCCAGACATGACAGGAACTTCAAATAACTCTCACATTCATTCCTGGATGGTAATTCACCATCTAATTTGAATACACAGGTTTGCAACCAGGTTGGGCAAAGCGCACTCACTATTTTCAGATTTTCTTTAACTCGCTCAATCGAAAGACCGGCATTATTAATATTTTTTAATCCAGCATCTGTACCACTGTCTAATTTAAACCAGACCTCGCCATTGTTCGAGTTCATAGTTTCCAAACCGGACTGCACGATTTCTTTATGCGCCAAACTGCCGTTGGTAATAAGCACGAGTTTTATTTTGTCTTGCAATGTGAATCGGCTCATCGAATGAGCAATCAATTTGATGACCTGATCGAATTCTGCAGCACTGGTTGATTCTCCGTTACCGGATATGGCGATGTCCTTTATTGTTCGCAGGTCTTCCGCAACCTCATAACGATCGTAAAAATCACCATTGATGACATCATTAAGGAATTCATCAAGCTCTTTTTGAAGCTGCTGCAGATTGATTTCAGGAGAAGTCCCACGTATCAAATCTGGTACCTGGCAATAGATACATCGCCAGTTGCAGGCATTATTAGGGTTAAGGTTGATGCCAATAGACAAACCTCCTGAACGACGTGAGATCACAGGATAAACATAGCTTAGACCTGCACTATCACGACTATGATCTGTTGTTGTTAGCACAATAAGACTTATGCCTGAATTTCTTGATGCATACGACCACGTACCAGAGAAAATATAAGGCCTGGGACGCACAAACTGGCAGAAATAAAGAAACAGACACTAATAGCCTGCATCAAGTCTTGATACATTGAAGGTTCAATTGTTATCTGACCGATAAGCATGGAGAACACCAGTGTCACCACTACCATACTTGTCATTTGACCCAGTATTCTCATCGTTGCCAGTGATCCGGTGGCACTACCATAATATTGTTTATCTACCGCACTCATAATGGCATTTGCATTGGGTGATGAGAACAAACCAAATCCAAAACCCGTAATAATTAAAGCGGCAATCAAAGTCGAGATTGAACTATGCATATTCATTGATCCCAGAAGAAGCAAACCACATGCTGTTATCACCATTCCCACAGAAGCAATAATTCTTGGTTCGAGCTTATCTGACAAACGTCCCACAAAGGGTGAAAAAACTGCCATTGTTAAAGGTTGGACCATCATGATACTGCCTGTCATTGTCGCAGACAGACCCTTTAAATATTGCAAATACAAACTGACCAATACGATGTTTGCAAAAACGGCTGTATAAATAATAAATGATGCAAAACAGGAAAATGCAAATACCCTGTTCCTCCCGAACAAAGACATATCGAAGATAGGATGTTTAGATCGTTTTGCCAGCGTTATGAAAAGCCAGATAGCAAATAACCCGAATATCAGAAGTAAGATACCAGAACTATCTGGTAAGGTTGAAACACCCAGGCATAAAAGCACGATGGATAATCCATAGACAAGCGCACCTTTTAAATCAAACTCCCCTGTCTCATCAGCAGACCAGTCTCCGGGAACTTTAAAGATACCAATGAATAAAACGACAATTGCAAGCGGGATATGAAAGACAAAACTTGCACGCCATCCAAACAGATCAATCAGGTAACCTCCAAGCAAAGGGCCGCAGGTCAAACCAAGATAAATGGTTGATACTGTCATGCCGATGGCATGTCCTCTCTGTTGCGGAGGAAAAACCGAAGCGATAATGGCAATCTGTGTTGCATAGAGCATTGCCGCACTCATCCCCTGTAAAAATCTTGCCGTAATCAAGAACGTTCCATTGGTAGCCAGTGAAGCAATAACTGATGTGATAATCACGCACATCGTACCAATCAGAAAAATGCGTTTACGTCCTATCATGTCTGCAATACGACCAAAGACAAGTACAAACATTGCACTGGCCATCAAAAAGGCCATGGGTATCCAGCTAATTTCCACAGCATCAAGCTTCAGGTCTGCAGCGATGTAGGGTAATGCGACGTTCGCGGCTGACAACATCAATGGTGTTGTAAAAGCATTTAACAACACCATCACTAATACAGATCGCTGCAATGATATCTTTTCAGGGATGTTGTCCATTATCTTATGTGAAAAAATTTAATGAGCAACTTACGAGTATCCTTGCTCGTTTTCAGTCTCTTATGATTAAGGCTCTACTACACGTATTGTCATTTCGACTCTATCGACTGGGTTATCGCCACCATCTCTCTTCTGGGAAACAATCTTATCCACCACATCCATACCACTGATCACCTCACCAAAAACAGTGTATTGATTATCCAGAAAGCTGGATTTCTTTACCACGATAAAAAACTGCGAACCAGCACTGTCAGGATCACGAGACCTAGCCATCGATAAAGTGCCTCTGACGTGAGGTTTGTTATTAAATTCAGCATCAATTGCATATCCCGGACCACCTGTTCCATGTTTTGACCTGTTAGTGTCTTTACTATTTGGATCACCACCCTGAATCATAAAACCGGGAATGACCCTGTGAAAGGTCGTGCCGTCGTAGAATCCTGACTTTACCAGTTTTAAATAATTCTCAACATGTCCTGGCGCAACTTCAGGAAATAATTTCAATACTATGTCGCCATATTTTGTTTCTATAACGACGTCTGCAGCCACAACTTCATCATTGGCAGAAGCAGACGAATTTACAAACAAACACCAAAACAGGATTAACGCCATCAACGCTGTGCCTTTACCATGTACTATTTTCAACATTCCAGTTCTCTCTCTTGATTATTAAATTCATTTATATGGGTTGGTATTACATCTTCATTTTCTTGCCACGGTTTATATTTATTCATCACCGCCAGAAACAATTCATTTTCTTCAAATTTCGTTAACCAGCTTATCAGATTTCTGTACTGGCTATTACTGAACCATTCCAAATCAACATGCGCAAATTGCCTGACAAAAGGAAAAATTGCCACATCAGCCAAAGATAGTTGATTTGATACCAGCCCAAGGCCATGGTGTTCCTGTAACATGTTTTCCAGCAATTCAATAAATTCTTCTGCCTGCTTACGATAATATAATTGTGTGTGTTCAGGATATCTCTGGAAATATTTATATTTATCAAGATACTGTTTAAATTCCTGATCATTCTTCTTTATCAATAAGCGGCCATGTTCATTTTCTATATCCAGCCAATTATCAGGATCAGCCTGCTCCAGTGCCCACAGCATTACCTCCAGGCTTTCATCAATAATGGATCCATCCGTCAGGTGTAAGATAGGCACTGTCCCCTTGTTAGACAGGTTTATCATTGCCTGAGGTTTATTGCTTAATACGATCTCTCGTAATTCACAGTCTATAGAGGCGTATTTAAGTGCCATCCTGGCCCGAATGGCATAAGGACAACGTCGAAAGGAATAGAGGACGGGCGTAGCTTGCATTATAAGTTAGCGATGGTCAGCTCTGGCTTTTTCCTGAGATGCACCGATATGCTGTTGCTGATTCTTTTCTGCCAGTTCTACCTGGCGTTGTCTTTCACTGACACGCTCATATTTTTCATCAGTCATGCTATCGACACAATGCGGACAGGAAATACCTTTTTCGTATTTATTTGATTGTAATTCCTTTTCTGATAATGGCATTCGACATGCGAAACATTGCTCATAATTTCCCTGCTCCAGGTTTTTATCGACAGCAACGCGACCATCAAAAACAAAACATTCACCTTGCCACAGATTTTCATCATCCTTAACTTCTTCCAGGTATTTAAGAATGCCTCCATTCAGGTGATAAACATCTTCATATCCCAGTTTCAGCATATAATTCGTGGCCTTCTCACAACGTATTCCACCTGTGCAAAACATCGCAACTTTCTTATGCTTTTCGGGACTCAGATCACTGTTTACGAACTCTGGAAACTCCCTGAATGTTCTGGTATTGGGAGAAATCGCATTTTTGAACGTGCCAATCTCATATTCATATTCATTGCGTGTATCGATAACAAGTACTTCAGGATCAGAAATGAGTTCATTCCATTCTTTAAAATCGACTTTTGCGCCGTTTAACTGGTTAGGATCGGTATCGGGAATACCCATAGTTACAATCTCTTTTTTCAGTCTGACCTTCATCCGGTAAAAAGGCGTCTCGGAGACAAAAGATTCTTTATGCTCCAGGTCTGAAAACCTGGGATCCTGTTTGAGAAAATATAATAGATTGTCAATTCCCTCCCGCGTACCCGCCACGGTGCCATTGATACCTTCTTCTGCCAAAAGCAATGTTCCTTTGAGCGATTGGTTTTCACAGACTTGAAGCAATTTCTCGCGTAATACCCTGAAATCAGGCAAATGCACGAACTTATACATCGCTGCAACAACAATATTTGTGGATTCTGTCTTATTTTGTGTCATTTCACCTGTCACGACCAATTTTGATGAGTCTCGTATGATACGAGCGGATCATATAGAAAATTACGATGAATTTCCGCTATAGAAGCAAATGAATTTTACAAAACAATAAAAAAAGCCGCCATAAAGGCGGCTTTTAGAGACCAACTATTTAGGGGAAGAGTTGGTTTACTACGGGTAATTACTTAACTGCTTTCAAAGAAGTTTCAGCAATTTCTTTAGCATTAGTAGCATAACCCTGGCTCATCTCAGCAACTGTGCGAGCATTTGCAAGGATACCTTCAGCAATTTGCTTGGCTACATCTGCTTGCGCTGTCAGGAAAGACTGTAAGCCTTCAAGATCAGAGATTGCAGTAGCACTCTTGATTGTTTCAACACCAACTGTTGCATTTTCCTGAATTGTCTTCAGTTGTAATGCAGTCAGTTCTTCGATGTTTTTAACAGCTAAAGCGTTCAATTCTTGTACTGGTACAGTTAATTTTTCTACATATGATTCCATGGTATTTCTCCAATAATTTGTTAATTGATGCGGTGCAGTATACAGACCTTATTTGTGCAACGCAACATTATTAACAAATTATTTATATATCCAAGTTATTCAATAAGTTACATAGATATAAAATCCTGACAATACGACATTTTCCATGATTAATTGAGGAAAACAGCGCTCATCCTGGCTACTTATCTGGAATTAAAGAGAATAAACTATTGATATGGACATAAACTGCATTAATAACAGATAGTTATAAAGCTGGATGAAGATATGCGCCATCCCTGGCGCATGAATGTTTATCCTCAACCGCTCAACATTCCAGTCGGGAAATCATTTCCCCATCATCCATGATACGAGCACTCCCTTGATTGAAATAATATATCTAAAAGTTACTAATATCGTCCCCCGCTTGGGGTAAATTTACTGTTTTTTATACAATTTCCGGAATAAATTCACCAAAAAACATGCAATCGTCCTTCTACCACCCTGTTTTCAAGCTCATGCAGCGGTCGGTTGCCTTTTTCAATACACTCGCCACTGCGAACATCAAACCTCCAGCCATGTTTTGGGCAAGTCAGTTTGCAGTCCTCCAGGGCCAGTTCAGGTATATTGCTTGCGTGATGTGGACATCGACTGTCAAACACTTTTATAGCGTCATGATCCGCATATATAAACAAATCACGTTCATCCGTATGCACATAGGTGACTTCTTTATCTCCTACCTCATTAACCGCAATCACATCATGCCAGGTTTCCTTATGCCCCAGTGACTGCGGATCAAATTCCGGGATATCCATATCCAGAATAATATCCACAGCCCAGATAATTTTGCTCAAGCCCAGGGTTGGGAATGCCACAAACAAGGCATCAATGATTTCATCTGCTGTTACACCAAGCTGCATAGCTCTTGTCAGATACTGTCTTAGTCCTGCTTCCGTTTGATTATCTACTTTGGTGATAACTGAGATAATTGCGCGCGTTTTCGGCTGCAGATGTTCGCCTGCTTGTTTAACAAACTCAAAATAGGATTTCATTTCGCCCGGGCGAACTTTCATTAAATATTTCAGTGCCTCACTCATCTTCTGCCTCTTTAAATTTCCTTTCCATTTTTATGGAATATTTCGATACAGGATCATTATATAGACCTTCAATACTGAAGGTAGCAACTGGATTATTGTAGTTATAGTGTATAAACATAATATGCAATTGAGGATCATTGGTTGCTACCAGCTCTTCCTTGTTCTTGAACAGCAATGATTCCCAGACAAGTTTTTGTACAGGAACCCTGACGATAATAATTCCGCTTGCACGACTTTCTTTTTGTGTACAGGCATTGTTATTCCCTTTCTGAAAGCAACGTATTTTCACATCAATCACCGGTGCGCCAGTTTCTTTATCAACAGGTCTAAATGAAGACTCTGCAAAATCCAGCACCAGATATTTTTTCAGTCCAAATACCCCGAAATAATCACCCGTTACGAATAGACCAGCTATGCCGAGTACGATAAGCGAAGCTATCAGTATATTTCTAACTGTTTTAATCACGTCTGAGTTTATCTGTAGTTGCAATCGGTGTTGGATAACTTCGCACAATTATAAATGAAGAGACAATGAATGTGATTAGCGTAGTTAACTGGATCATGTTTGATGTTGTTTCACTGATAAATTTGGATTGCACTGCCAGTACAGCGATTAGCAAGGAAAATTCACTCGCCTGCCCCAATCTGAAGCCAACTTCTCTTGAGATATGTTTTTTCTCACCTTCTGCCTTTAGCAGATAAGCAAAGACCTTTGGTTTCACCACGAGTATCAATGTTGCAAGCAATAAGGCAGGGGCAATAATTTCATCTATCATGCTGATGTTGTAGCCTGCACCCAATGAAAAGAAAAATATTATCAGAAAGAAATCACGTAGTGGTTTCAATCTTTCTGTAATAAACAGTGCTATCGGACTGGATGCCAATGATACGCCTGCCACGAATGCCCCGATCTCATGTGACAAACCGATTAAGGTGGCAAGCTCTGCAATGCCCAGACACCAGGCGATAGCCAATAGAAATATGTACTCGTGGATCTGATCATATTTAATAATCAACTTGATTAATACATAACGCTGAATCAGCCATGCGATGCCAATCAGGACAGGCAGTGCACACAATTCCAGCAAGATATCCATCGCCAGATCCCCACCTTTGCCATAACCCTGTAGCAACAAAAGAATGATAATGGCAATTAAATCCTGAATTAACAGGATACTGATTATGATCTGGCCGGTATGCTTGTGATGCAGCGTCGTAGTCGGTAACAATTTCAAGCCAATAATCGTACTTGAAAACATGGTGACCCCTGCAATCAATATCGATTCTGCTACTGAATAACCAAATGTAATGCCGATCGAATAACCCAATAAAGAAAAAATGAACGAGCTAATTAGTGTGACTTTCAGAGCTTTACCCAACATTGTCATTAACTGCCTGGGCAAAAGATCAAGACCAAGTAAATAAAGCAGAAATATAATACCGATCTTGGAGATATCTGTGATCAAACTTGCATCATCTATCAATTCAAGTCCCCAGGGGCCCAATAAGATACCAAGAATGATATAACCCACTATCATCGCCTGGCGTGCGAACAAAGCCAGAGTTGCAAACACGGCGGCGCCAGTGAAGATTAAGAAGATTGAATAGACTATTGTGTTGTCATGCATGGCTTCAGTATAAGGGTATTAAATTACAGGTATTAGCCCTTTCTAATAGTTTTTAGCTGTTTTGACAATCTTGTCTCAGATACTGGCATGGCCGTCTTTAGCTCCTGTGCAAACAGTGACACACGAAATTCCTCCAGCATCCAGTGAAATTCATCAAGTTCTTCACTGATATTGTCTGAGGTACTATTTTTTTCTGTGAGTTGCATCCATTCATCCCACAGAGGCTTTAACTGTGCCAGTTTACTGGCATCTTTTTCGGGTGAATACGATATCTTTTCCAGTCGTTTCTGGATCGCATCGAGATAGCGT
>QNEM01000019.1 GCA_003645215.1 Gammaproteobacteria bacterium | reverse complement strand
TATATATCATTAACTGTGTAACGCTTTCACCATCCCTTCAGGATCAGACTCGACTATCTTTAATAATGCACGCGCTGGGCCAGTTGGATGTCGTCTTCCCTGTTCCCAGTTTTCCAGGGTGCGTTTACTTACACCGATTAATCTTGCAAAGTGAGTTTGAGATAAACCCGTCTTTTCCCGGATATCTTTCACTTCAGGACCTTTAAAAATAAATTGCCGTGAAGCACCCTTCTTACCTTTGCTGATTTGATCCATTTCTTTTACGCTTTCTAATAATTCGTTAAACATTTCATCTTTCATGATTTCCACCTGCCTATGATATTACTTAAGGTTTTTAACTGATCTTTAGTCAGGTCATTTTTACTGGCTTTCGCATAACCGTATAACATCCAGATTTGATCATCGACTGTCTGCCAATAATAAATAATTCGCACACCACCACGCTTACCTTTACCTTCGATCTTCCAACGGACTTTCCTTAATCCACCGTTACCAGGAATCAAATTACCCACATCCGTTTCTGCACCAGGGTTTGCTGTAATTCAGAGTAATTGTCATCATCCATTAGTTCCCGAATTAAACGGGTGAAGATGGATGTCTCAATAATGACCATTTGGGTATTGTACGCCAGTGACGTACTATAATAATAGTATTATGTTTCTTGTTTTACTAATAGATTTAAAAATAATCGGCAAAGTAATCGGGATATGATTATCGGAGATAGACTACGATTTATCGTTTAAGCTGAGTAAGAATTAAACGATTACGCTATTAGTAAAACACGAAAGTAAAGGAACTACTGAAATTGATGGAAGAAGATGGGTGGTGGCTTGTAAGAACAAAAGGAAGTCATCGTCAAATCAAACATACCATCCAACAGCACCTGTTAATAGGTGCTATAATCAGGGCTGTTATCCTGAATTATTGAGGTCTAAATCATGGACACGAAATTCTCAGAAGATGTAATCGCCCTTTCAGATCTGAAGGTTAACCCTGGCAGGGTGGTCGGTAGAGCTAAAGATAATCACCGCCCAATTCTCGTTACGAGCCGTGGTCGAGGCATTGCGGTAGTCCAGGGCCTCGAAGAATTTGAGAAAAACAATGAAGAGCGCGAGTTTTTTAAAGCCATAGCCCAAGGATTGATGGATATAAAAGAGGGCAACGAACTAAGTCTGATTGATGCTAAAAAGAAGCTAGGCATCGCTTGAGTGAAAGTCTATATATCGGACTCTGGGTTCGACGATCTTGGGTGTATCAAAGATTACTACGTAGCGGAACAGATCCCACATATTGGCGAAGAGTTTGTGGTTTCGATTGTCAGGCACATTGAAACATTAATCGATAATCCGAATATTGGGAGAATGGTTCCTGAGTTTGAGAAGGAAAAAATCCGAGAGCTTATCCATCCACCGTTTCGCATCGTTTATTTAAGAGAATCTGATTCTATTCACGTTGTGAGGGTGTGGCGTAGTGAACGACTACTCGTATTACCAGAAACATAAATAAAATATATCATGAACAAAGATAATAAATTCAAAATACCAATTCATATGATCGCTCTGGATTTGCTTGGTGCAACGCTTGCGGCTCTAGGCCTGATTGAGTAATCTAGTGGTTTGAGTTTTATTCCTGATCAATTCAAGTTTGAGTATTACTACATTGCATTGATTGTTTGTGGGGTATTGATGATGATTCCCATGCATCTACATATTTTTAAAATGGTGTTGTGTAGTAAGACTTCTAGTACAGATTAATAATCATTTCGCCTGGCGTCTTTTCCAGCGTTGCCAATGATTCAGGAAATCATGGCGATAGATAAAGCCCGGTAATGCGAAAACAATAAACAGGCAAAAGCTGGTTGCATAAAATTCCCACTCCTGTGTATGCAATTGCCCCGTCATTTTTTTCTCAAAACCCAACGAGATAAACCCAATAATGAAATAAAGCAGTAACCATTCAAGTAACCGCATCCACTGGGTTTTTCGGGGTTTAGGTTCTATGACGAATAAAAACCGTTCATTCAACCAAGGAAGGTTGGCAGCAACAAAAGAGATCAGTAGCAATACCCAGACAGAGGTAGTTGTTGTCATATCTTTAAGGAGTTGATGTCATCTCGACTGTTCGGAGAGATCTTTTCTTCCATGGGACTTAAGATTTCTCGTATTCACTCGAAATGACAATATCAGGTTACCCATTAAGCAGCTATAGACATTACGCTGATACAAATTGCCAATAGTGCACCGGGCATTAAGCCCAGAATGAGTAATGCAAGGCCATTGACACTCAGGGCAAAGCGCATTTGTTTTGATGCCTTGATCGCAGTCATTGAATCCGCTTTATCGAAATACATGAGTTTGATCACATGTAAATAATAATAGACACCAATAATAGAGAAGAAGACTGCCGTTGCAGCTAGCCAGACAAAACCGGCATCAACAAGCTCTTTCAGCACGAACCATTTGGCCCAGAAACCCAGAAATGGCGGTACGCCTGCCATGGAAAACATCAGTATCAACATCATAAAAGCAAACCACGGACTTCTGTCAGATAGACCCTTGAAATGTGCTAATTCGTCTGCTTCAAAATCTTTTCTTCCCAACAAGATAACCATGCCGAATGCACCCATACTCATCAAGGCGTAGATAATGACGTAAAACATGGATCCAGCATAACCAGAGGCTGTACCGGACAACAGACCTAATAATAGAAAGCCGATATGCGCGATGGCCGAATAAGCCAGCATGCGTTTGATATTGGTTTGGGAGATGGCAACAATATTACCTGTCGCCATGGAAAGAATGGACAGGATAATAAGCATCTGTTGCCAGTTATCCAGCATAGGTTGTAATCCATCAACCAGTAATCTCATTGCCATTGCGAAGGCAGCCAGCTTCGGTGCGCTGGCAAGAAATAATGTTACACAAGTCGGTGAGCCCTGATAAACATCGGGTACCCACATATGAAATGGTACGGCACCCAGTTTGAAGGCAATACCGACCAGGACAAACACCAGACCGAAAACCAGTAATATATTACTGGTATCATTTTCGATAGTTGTTGCAATGGTTTCCAGTTGCAGACTTCCCGTGACACCGTAGATCATGGACATACCGTATAACAACATACCTGATGCCATGGCGCCCAATACAAAATATTTCATTGCCGCTTCCGAAGCCGCGGTTGATTTTCTGTGCATGGCTACCATGGCGTAGAGTGACAGCGATAATAATTCCAGTCCGAGATAAACTGTTAATAAACTGTATGCTGAAATCAATATCATCTCGCCGAGGATGGCGAACAGCCCGAGAACAAAATATTCTCCTTTTAACCAACCATGCTCCTTCAGGTATTCATGCGAATAAAGAAATGCAAAAAAACCAATAATGAAGACACCTTCCTTCAATACCGTTGCCATGCCGTCGTCAATATAACTGTTGCCAAATGCATAGGCCGTCTGTTCTGGTGATAATTGACTCACCAATACAGCCGTTACGACAAGGGTCAGCTGGGAAAGATAATACGTCAACCTGCGTTGCGGGTCGTTACTGAAGGTATCGAGCACCAATATAAGACAGGCCATTGTCAGCATAAATATTTCAGGTGCAACTGTCATTATATCTGTGATTGATATCATGTTATTGGCCTACCTTGCTTTGTAACATCTGCCCGAACAAATGTTCCAGCGTTGGGTGCATGGCATCAAACAACGGTGCCGGGTAAATTCCAAATACCAAAACTACAATCACCAGCATCGATAGAATAAATGTTTCGCGTGAATTTATATCTTTTAGATGTTTAACATTGTCATTGGCAACTTCACCAAAGATGACTCTTTTATACATCCATAATGTATAAGCGGCACCCAGTATCAAGGTAAGTGCTGCCAGAAATGCGATCCAGAAATTTGCCTGGTAGGCACTGACGATGACAACGAACTCACCGACAAAACCTGATGTTCCCGGCAGTCCGGCATTGGCCATGGCAAACAACATCATAAATGCGGCAAAATGCGGCATGGTATTGACCACACCACCGTAATCCTTAATCTCTCTGCTGTGTACCCGGTCATACATGATGCCGACACAGAGAAACAGTGCGCCTGAAATAAAACCATGAGAAATCATCTGTATCATGGCACCTTCAAGTCCAAACACGGCGCCTTCCGTCGAACCCGTTGCCGCATAAATGCTAAAACCAATAAAGAAACCTAATGTCACAAAGCCCATGTGTGAGATAGATGAATAGGCAATCAATTTTTTCATGTCCTGCTGCACCAAAGCTACAAAACCAATATAAACAATAGCTATTAATGACAACACTATCATTGCTGTATCAAAATAAAGACTGGCATCCGGGGTGATCGGCAAACTGAAACGAAGAAAACCATAACCACCAAGTTTCAACATGATTGCAGCCAGTATCACTGAGCCACCCGTCGGCGCTTCAACGTGAGCATCCGGCAACCATGTATGCACTGGCCACATGGGAATTTTTACCGCGAAGGCGAGAAGAAAAGCAATAAAGATTAATTTCTGCACGCCTGCTTCCAGTGGCAGATCCTGTAATTCCAGGATATTGAAAGTACCGGATTGCGAGTACAGATAAAGAAAGGCCACCAGCATAAATACAGAGCCCAGGAAGGTATACAAGAAGAACTTGATGGTGGCATAAACGCGTCTTGGGCCACCCCAGATACCAATGATCAGAAACATCGGAATCAGCATTGCTTCCCAGAAAACATAAAACAGCATGGCGTCTACAGCAGAGAATACGCCAATCATCAGCCCTTCCATAATCAAAAATGCCGCGAGATACTGTGAAATTCTTTTTTCTATAACTTCCCATCCTGCAAGGATGACCAATACCGTGATAAATGTGGTGAGTATGATCAAAGGCATGGCGATGCCATCAATACCCAGATAATAATTAATATTGAAAGCCTCTATCCAGTAGGCAAATTCAACAAACTGCATCTCATGCGTTGTGATATCGAAATCTTTATACAGTAATGTAGATAGCAGAAATGTCACCACCGAGATCATCAAGGCCAGTGTCTTGACTGTTTCTTCCTGTCTGTCACCTGCATACAACACCCAGACACCACCGAGGACCGGGCCCCAGATCAACAAACTTAAAATTGGTAATTCAGCTAACATTATTAGTTTTAATTTTTCTTATATTTAAATTAATTTGTACACAAACACTACAAATGTTGCGAGCAAAAATAACAAACCAAGGATCATGGCAAATGCATAATGATATAAATAACCTGTCTGTATTTGTCTGATAACACCAGAGAACCAACGGACAGATAATGCCGAGCCATTAACAATCAGGCCATCGATTAACTTGACATCACCAATCTGCCAAAGCAGCTTCCCTATTGCTTTTGTGCCTCCGGCAAACACCTTTTGATTAAAGGCATCGAAACCATAGTTATTTTCGAGTATCCGATAAATCGGACCCAGGCTAGTGGCAATCTTCTCAGGTACATCAGGAAACTTGATATACAACAGCCATGCTGTGAATACACCAGACAGTGCCAGCAAGACTACAACTGGATTTTTAAACACCCCATGGACAAAGAACTGCCATGCGACTGCGTACCATTCGCCATGATAATGATGTCCCATCTCTTGTAATACGTTGTGACTCTCAGCCACCTGAATTGTCCCGGCAAAATAATCACCAAATAACATCGGCCCACCCAACCACGCGCCAATAATTAAAGATGGAATCGCCAGAACTACCAGGGGAAATGTCACTACCCATGGACTTTCATGCAGGTGTTCCCATACATGTTTGTCCATTCTTTCTTCACCATGAAAGGTCATAAAGAACAGACGGAAAGTATACAAGGCTGTAATAAAGACTCCTGATAAAACCGCATAATAGGCATAACCAGCAGCAGGCAAGGTGGATAGATGTACCGCCTCGATAATGGCATCCTTGGAAAAGAATCCCGCTGTTCCAGGGAAACCAATCAAGGCAATTGCACCTACAAAACAGGTAATCCAGGTGATCGGCAGATATTTATAAAGACCACCCATCTTGCGCATGTCCTGCTCATGATGCATGGCAATGATGACAGAACCGGCGGCCAGGAATAACAGGGCCTTGAAGAAAGCATGTGTCGTAAGATGAAACATGGATGCAGCATAGGCAGAAGCACCCAAAGCAACAGTCATATAACCCAGTTGCGACAGGGTCGAATAGGCGATGACGCGTTTGATATCATTTTGCACCAGACCCAGCAGTCCCATAAAGAATGCGGTGGTTGCACCGATAATTAAAATGAAATTCAGGGCAGTTTCAGATAATTCAAAGAGTGGTGACATGCGTGACACCATAAATATACCTGCAGTCACCATGGTGGCAGCATGGATCAATGCTGATATAGGTGTTGGGCCTTCCATAGAATCCGGCAACCATACATGCAAGGGAACCTGTGCTGACTTACCCATAGCACCAATAAACAGACAGATACATATGACAGACATCAATGACCAGGATTCATCACCCCAGATATTTACCGTTGCCTCGGCCAAGGCCGGTGCCTGTTCGAATACTTCAATATAGTCCATGGATTGGAAATGCATGAGTACTGCGGCAATGCCCAGCAGAAAGCCGAAATCACCGATACGGTTCACCAGAAATGCCTTCATATTGGCAAAGATGGCAGACTCACGTTTATACCAGAAACCGATCAATAGATAAGAGACCAGGCCAACCGCTTCCCAACCAAAGAATAACTGTAGAAAATTATTCGCCATCACCAGCATTAACATGGAAAAGGTAAATAATGAGATATAACTGAAGAAACGTTGATAACCCGGGTCATCATGCATATAGCCAATGGTATAGATATGAATCATCCAGGAAACGAATGTAACCACCACCATCATGGTGACCGAAAGCTGATCTACCAGAAAACCGATTTCGAAATGAAGGTTACCGCTGTTTAACCATGTATAGATGGTTGCATTATAGATTTCACCGCCATTATAGAAGATATTGTAATAGGCGATTAAAGAAAGGATAGATGAAATTCCAACAGCAAGAATGGTCACTCTATGTGCGCCATTACGCCCAATCAACTTACCACCCATTCCTGCAATGATTGATCCAATCAAGGGTGCCAGGACAATGGTCAGGTAAATAGTTTCCATGTTTTCGAATAGATTCATATTTGTTTAACCATCCATGCTCTTTAAGTCATCAACATTGATGGTGCCCCTGTTGCGGAACAGGACAACAAGAATAGCCAGACCAATCGCAGACTCGGCGGCGGCTACGGTCAGGATAAAAAAGACAAATACCTGACCATTGATATCACCCAGAAAATGCGAAAAAGCGATGAAATTCATATTCACAGATAACAACATCAGTTCAATACACATCAGCAAGATCAGAATATTTTTTCTATTGATAAATATTCCTGCAACACTGATGCAGAAAAGTAATGCCGCAAGGACCAGAACATTGGATAAAATAATCATGGTGATTCCTTTACCACGGTTGTTACTTCCGAATCTTTTTTAGAGACTTCTTCAGGATCATCTGCTGGCTTTTCGACCTTCATTTTAACAATACGTAATCTATCCGTACTTTTAACAGCAACCTGGTTGCCGGGTTTTTGTGTTTTTGTGGAACGTGGACTACGCATTGTCAGTGCAATTGCAGCAATGATAGCAACCAGCAATATGGCACCCGCAATTTCAAAGGGGTATAGATAATTCGTATATAAGGCCAGACCCAACTCGGATGTATTACTGTAATCCGCACTGTGTCGTTGGATAGAATCACTTACCAGGCCAAACTCACCGGCGTTAATCACCAGCCCCATGGATAAGGCCATCAAAATGGCAACCAGCACACCGATGGGTAGATATTTTGCGAAACCTTCTCGCATGGCAGACAGGTTAATATCCAGCATCATGACCACAAACATAAACAGAACCATGACCGCGCCAACGTAAACCACAACCAGGGTAATGGCCAGGAATTCTGCCTCAAGTAATAACCAGATAGCGGAGCTTGAAAAAAACGTAAGGATCAAAAATAACGCTGCGAAAACCGGATTACGCACAGTAATCATCAGCCCTGCAGACATCAGCAGCAAAGCAGAAAAAATATAAAAGACTGTTTGTTCGATCATCTGTAAGGGGCTTCCTCTGCACGGTCTTTGGCAATCTGTTCTTCTGCCTGATCACCCACCTCAAGCAACATCTGTTTTGTCATCAGTAAATCACTGCGTTTTTCACCGTGATATTCAAAGATCCGGGTTTCGACAATAGAGTCCACCGGACAGGATTCTTCACAAAACCCACAGTAAATACATTTTGACAGATCGATATCATAACGAGTTGTTCGACGACTCCCGTCTTCACGCTCTTCTGATTCAATAGTGATCGCACATGCCGGACATACCGCTTCACATAATTTACAGGCAATACATCGTTCCTCACCATTTGCATAACGACGTAGTGCATGTAGTCCGCGAAACCGTTGTGATTGTGGTGTTTTTTCTTCCGGATATTGCACGGTTATTTTCTTCTTGAATAAATAACGTCCGGTCACTCTCAGACCCTTGATCAATTCAAGAAGGAATAAACTTTTTATATATCGTGCTGTACTTTTTATCATCTGACTTTAACTATATTTACACCTAGGCAAACCAGGGCGGAATGTTCATTACGACCAATACTGAAGCAACAACTAACCAGACAATCGTTATTGGAATAAATATTTTCCAACCCAAACGCATGATCTGATCATAACGATAACGTGGAAAAGTCGCACGCAACCATAAAAACATAAACAGGAAGAATGAAGTTTTGATGAGCAACCAGTGAATGCCCTCTCCAAGTAAAATTCCAATGCCTGGCACTTCAAAAACTGCTTCTGGTAATATTCCCTGTAATGGCGATAACCAACCACCAAAAAACATGACTGATGTCAGAATCGCAATAATAATCATGTTGGCATATTCAGCCATGAAGAAAACCGAGAAGGCCATGCCACCATAATCGACGTGGAAACCGGCAACGATCTCAGATTCACCTTCGGCAACATCGAAGGGTGCGCGGTTGGTCTCGGCAACACCAGAGATAAAATAAACCACGGCCAGTGGTAATAACGGTAACCAGAACCAGTGAATAACACTGCCACTTTGTGCATTAACAATATCACCAAGATTCAGACTGCCTGCGGCAACCAGTACACCGACCAGGGCAAAACCCATGGCAATTTCATAAGAAATAATCTGTGCCACAGAACGCATTGCGCCAAGAAAAGCATACTTTGAATTTGATGCCCAGCCAGCAACAATCACCCCATACACGGCCAGAGAAGTCAGGGCCAGGACATAGAGTAGGCCAGCATTGATATCTGCCAATACCAGGGTATCGCCGAAAGGAATCACTGCCCACGCAGCAATAGACGGGGCAAATGACAAGACCGGAGCGATAATAAAAAGGGCCTTGTTCGATCCTGATGGAACGATTATTTCCTTAAAGATTAATTTAAAGGCATCGGCAATCGGTTGGCCAAGTCCCCAGAAGGACAGACCAAAAAATCCAACCCGGTTCGGCCCAATACGTCCCTGAATATATCCAATCACCTTGCGCTCTGCATAGGTCAAATAAGCAACCGTAAACAGTACCGGCACCAGGATGACTAAAATCTTTAAAACGACTTCAATTGTCAATGCAGCATAGGCATGCATTGCAAGCGGAAACAGTTGTTCTACCGATGGCATAATCAGGTTTGAGCGGATCCATTCCATCATACTCAAGCCTTCCTCAAGCTGACATTTCCATGCCATGCACCTAATTCAGAATGATTTAACTGGGCAGCCTGTATCAATACACAATCATCAGAAACACATTCATTGATCATGACGGCTGCGCTATATGTATTTTCTTCATACTCTGCAACGACGGTATCACCTGTAATGATGCTTAACCGCTTCGCAAGTGTTGAATTAATCTGAATCAAACCTTTGCTATCATCTGCATTTTGTAATGCCCTGGCCCTTCTGGTCATGGCGTCAATGCTACACATCGGGATTTCTGTAATTCTTTGCAATGTGCCATTGCTGCCCATCTCAGTACTTCCTGTCACATTTTTCAATGACTCTGGTGTTGTCCAGCTACCGACACTACCCAAAGCAACATTTTCAATAACACTGGCGACTTCATCCCTGACTTCTTCTGAACTGTTGTATTCAAATGTTTCAAGATTCAGCAGATTGCCCATGACCCGGAGTATTTTCCATGCAGGACGTGCCTCTCCTACTGGTGGCACTGCACCTGTGAAACTTTGTGATTGTCCTTCTACATTAATATAGGTACCGGAGGTTTCAGCAAAAAGTGCGATAGGCAAGAGCACATCTGCATATTGTTTCATGGTTTCTGATTCATAGGCCGTCAAGGAAACAACAAACTCGGCACCTTGCATTGCCTGAACTGCTTTACGTCCATCCCAACAATCAAGTTCTGGTTCAATTCCCATGAGCAGATAGACTTTCAATGATTGTTCCAGCATGTCATCAGTATTTAATCCAGAAGCATCAATGACTTCACCACCTGCTCCGCGGTGAGGCAGAACACCTGCCAGATGTGCACCACTGGTATTTGCTGCTTCACTGATGAAGCCAAATTTTACATTTCCAAGTTTGGCTATGGCCAATGCCAATACCTTTAATGTTGAGAATTGATTATGTGCTGTCGCAAGATTACCTAATAATACTGAACCATTTTTGGCATCAGATAATTTTCTGGCTATTGCCCGATGTGTATCATTGACTTTGACATTGTTTGTTAATGATTGAATATCACTATCCACTGATTGATTCCCCATCTCGGAAAATGCCTTGATGATGCCTGCCAGTATTGCCACTATTTCTGCAGGTGATTGAATCATTTTTTCAGAAATATCGTAATTAAGCTCATAATCCACAGAATTAACCATCATTATATCTGCGCCATTTAACGAAGCTTTACGTAATCGATGGTTAATCATAGGTTGTTCTTTTCTGACATTACTGCCAATTACCAATGCCGCATCAAGATCTTCCAATGCTGCGATTGATTGACCCAGGTAAGGGAAAGCAGGATCTGTTTCCTGTTGATCGAAATCATTTTGGCGTAAACGGGAATCTATATTATTAGTTCCAAGCGCACGTAATAATTTCTGGAACAAATAAAGTTCTTCAAGTGTCGATGCAGGCGAAGCAAGGCCGCCTAACTGACTGCCACCATGGTTTAACAGGGGCTTATCAAGGTTATCACGTACAAACTCAAGCGCAGTTTCCCAGTCTGCTTCTTGCCAAACACCATTTTGTTTAATCATTGGTGTCTGTAGACGATCTTCACTATACATTCCTTCATAGCTAAATCGATCACGGTCAGAAATCCAGACTTCATTGATGGCTTCATTTTCTGCCGGGACTACACGCATAACACGGTCACCCTTAACATGAAGTTCTATGTTCGAACCCACTGAATCATGAGGTGCAATACTTTCACGCTGTACCATTTCCCAGGCACGTGCCGAAAATCTGAATGGTTTTGAGGTCAATGCCCCGACAGGACAGACATCAATGATGTTGCCTGATAATTCAGATGACACAGTCTTTTCAATATAGGTGCCAATCTCCATGCGTTCACCACGACCGATTGCGCCCATTTCACGCAGGCCTGCGATTTCCTCACCAAAACGAATACAACGTGTGCAATGGATACATCGGGTCATGTCAGTTTGTATCAGCGGTCCGATATTTTTATCTTTAACAACACGTTTGCTTTCATGGTAACGCGAGACACCCTCACCGTAGCCAACGGCAAGATCCTGTAATTCACACTCTCCACCCTGATCACAGATCGGACAATCAAGCGGGTGATTAATCAGCAGGAATTCCATGACGGATTTCTGTGCCTCAATGGCCAGCTTTGAACGTGTCTGTACCTTCATACCATCCATTACCGGTGTGGCACATGCAGGCAATGGTTTTGGTGCCTTTTCAACTTCGACCAGGCACATACGACAGTTAGCCGCGACAGTTAATTTTTTGTGGTAACAGAACCTGGGGATATAAATATCATTGGCATCAGTCACTTCAATGAGCATCTGCCCACGTCGTGCTTCCAGTGCCTTACCGTCTACTTCAATATTTAAAATATCATCTGTCATTATTTTATTTTGTCCTACCGTGAAGCGTGAAGCGTGAAGCAATAAACATTACAGCACTTGTGCTTTTCACTATTAACATTTCACCTTTCACGTTTAACATTTCACGTATTACATTCCGTTCCCGGCATACAACATTTATTGTCTATGTGATATTGGAATTCATCACGAAACCTTTTAACAAAACTTTGTACCGGCCATGCTGCTGCGTCACCCAGGGCACAAATGGTCCTGCCTTCAATCTTGTTGGCAACATCAATCAGTTTATCCAGATCTTCCTGTTCACCTTCACCGTGCTCGATACGCTTGATCACACGATACAACCAACCGGTTCCCTCACGACAAGGTGTGCACTGACCGCAGGATTCTGAATAATAGAAACGTGAGATACGTTCAAGTACCTGTACCATGCATGTAGTGTTATCCATGATAATGACTGCCCCAGAACCAAGAGAAGATCCACTTTTCTGAACCGAGTCATAATCCATATTCACTTCCATCATATCTTCACCATGCATCACAGGAACGGAAGAACCACCCGGAATTACGGCCTTAAGTTGATTACCATCACGCACACCACCGGCAAGCTCCAACAAGTCCGCAAAAGGTGTGCCCAAAGGCACTTCAAAATTACCTGGATTATTAACATGGCCACTAACTGAAAAACATTTACTGCCACCACTATTGGGCACACCAATTTCAGCAAACCAGTCGGAGCCATTTTTTATGATGGATGGCACAGAAGCAAAGGATTCAGTGTTATTGATTGTCGTTGGTTTACCGTACAAACCAAAGTTGGCAGGAAAAGGTGGCTTGAATCGTGGCTGGCCTTTCTTACCTTCCAAAGATTCGAGTAATGCGGTTTCTTCACCACAGATATAGGCACCCGCACCCAAAGTGCCATAGATCTCTACTTCCACCCCGGAGCCCATAACATCCTTACCCAGGTAACCCTGCTCGTAGGCTTCCTTTAATGCCTGTTCGAAACGTTGATAAGGTTCATCAATGAATTCCCCACGCATATAGTTATAAGCTATCTTGGTACCCATGGCATAACAGGCAATCGCCAAACCTTCGACTAAAGAATGTGGATTAAAACGTAAGATATCACGATCCTTGCAAGTGCCTGGTTCGCTTTCATCCGAGTTGCATACCACGTATTTTGGAGTATCAATATTTTGTGGCATAAAACTCCATTTCAGTCCCGTTGGAAAACCGGCACCACCACGACCACGCAGACCAGATTCTTTTATGATATCAATGACATCTGTAGGCGGTGTCTTGTCATTTAGAATTTTTGTCCATGCTTCATAACCACCGACCTTACGATAGTTCTCAAGTGTCCAGGGTTCTTCAAACTGGCGTGTTGTATAGCAGACTTGATCTAGTTTAATCATTCGTGGGCTACTCCAGTTCATCCAGAATTTCGTCGACCTTTTCAGGGGTCAGGTTTTCGTGATAAACATGGTCAACCATCATCATCGGCGCACCACAACAGGCGGCCAGACATTCTTCTTCCTGTTTGATGTGAAATCGACCATCCTCTGTAGACTCACCTTCCTTGATACCCAGTTTTTTCTCAATGTGCTGCATAATCTCACCGGAACCATTTAACATGCATGAAATATTGGTACAGACAGAAATACTATGTCTACCACACTTTTCTGTTTCCAACATGGAATAAAAGGATCCGACTTCGTAGACAGCTATGGGTGGCATATCCAGATATTCTGCAACCGCGTCCATCAACTCCGTTGTTAAATACCCCTGGTTCTCATGCTGCACTTCACGCAGGGCAGCCAGAACTGCAGACTGTTTCTGATCTGCAGGATATTTAGCAATCCAGAGATCAATTTCTGCTCGGGTATGCTCAGATAATATTTTGTTGTCTGTCTTAATCATTCTAAATATTTTTATAATTTTTCACGATATTCGTGAAGAGTTAAGCGTGAAAAGTGAAAAGCATTATTTTGATTTTACGTTTCACCTTTCACTTTTAACATTTCACATTTATTACCGATCTATTTCCCCAAAGACTATGTCCTGTGAACCAATCACCGTCACCACATCAGATAACATATGGCCTCTGACCATTTCATCCATGGCAGATAAATGCGCAAAACCTGGCGCACGAATCTTTACCCGGTAAGGTTTATTCGCCCCATCCGAAATCAGGTAAATACCGAACTCACCTTTGGGGTGTTCTACCGCTGAGTAGGTTTCACCTTCCGGAACACAATAGCCTTCGGTAAATAATTTAAAGTGATGAATCAGAGATTCCATATCACCTTTCATATCTTCACGCTTTGGCGGGACTAATTTAGGATCATCCAGGATCACTGGTCCCGGATTTTGATTTAACCAGTCAACACATTGTTTGATAATACGATTCGACTGACGCATCTCTTCAATACGGACCAGATAGCGATCATAGCAATCACCATTGGTACCGACAGGAATATCAAAATCAACCTGGTCATAAATATCATAAGTTTGTTTTTTACGCAGGTCCCATTCAATACCCGAACCTCTTAACATCGGCCCGGTAAAACCCAGTTGCAATGCGCGTTCTGCTGAAACAATTCCAACATCAACAGTGCGCTGTTTCCAGATTCTATTATCCGTTAATAATGTTTCATACTCATCGATAAGGCCCGGGAATTTTTCTGTGAATCTTTCGATGAAATCAAGCAGAGACCCCTGTCGATCCTGATTCATATTCTTTACTTCTTTTTCGTTATGCCACTTTGAAGCTTCATATTGAGGCATCGTTTGAGGTAGATCCCTGTAGACACCGCCAGGACGAAAATAAGTTGCATGCATACGTGTTCCAGAGACCGCTTCATAACAGTCCATCAGATCTTCACG